>OZ244973.1:0-235000 GCA_965222885.1 Terriglobia bacterium | reverse complement strand
ATCGAGACGCTTGCAGCGCTGGTCGATCAGATTGTCCCCAAGGATGAATTTCCGAGTGCGAGTGAGGCCGGTGTCGTGCGCTATATCGACTACGCTCTGGCGACCGGACAGAACGACCGGTTGCCGCTGTATCAGAAAGGTCTCGCCGCCACCCAAGACGCCGCCCGCACCGAGCACGGACGGGACTATCACAAGCTTTCCTTGGATCAGCAGCAGGCGCTGCTGGAGAAGATGGAAAACGGCGAGGCTCCCGGCAAACTGTGGGAAAAGGAAAAGGTATCCCCCAAGCTCTTCTTTGAATTTCTCTGGCAGCACACGCTCGAGGGCTATTACGGCCCGCCGCATTACGGCGGCAACAAGGATTACGTAAGCTGGAAGATGGTCGGCTATCCGGAGTTGCATGGACTCGAGCCCCAGCTCGACAAATAGGACCGGTGAATGAAGTTGACGCATAGGAGCAGGACGAAATGGCACTGAAAAGGGTGGACGCGGTCATCGTAGGATCGGGGGCCGGGGGGTCGGTGGTCGCCAAAGAGCTCACCGAGGCGGGCTTGCAGGTGGTGGTGCTCGAACGCGGACCTCACATCCGCACGCAGGATTTTGTTCACGACATCCTGCACAGCCAGTACAACACTACCTGGGGCGTGGGTTTTGGTCCTGACCGCAAGAAGGACCTGCGCACCTTTCGCTTGGACGACACGCAGGAGGCCCGACTCATCGAACCGAACGATTGGCGGTACGGACGCACGGCGGCCTGCGTCGGCGGCGGAATTACCTCCTACGGCTGCATGGCGTGGCGGTTCATGGCCGAGGACTTCAAGATGAAGACTCTGTATGGGACCCCGCCGAACACGACCATCGAGGACTGGCCCATCACTTATGACGACCTCGAACCCTACTATGAGAAAGCGGAATACGAGTTGGGCATCTCCGGCAAGGCCGGGGCCGACCCGTTTGCTTCGCCCCGCAAGAAGGATTATCCGCTGCCACCCATGCCGTATGACCGGGCGGCCCAGGTTTTTATGCGGGGTGCCAGGAAGTTGGACCTGCACCCCTTCCCGCTGCCCGTGGCCATCCTGAGCCAAGCGTATAAGGGGCGACCGGCTTGTGTCCGCTGTCTCTACTGTGAACGCTTCGGATGCGAAGTGGAAGCGAAATCCACCGTGCTGGTGACGGTTCTCAAAGAGGCCCTGGAAAGCGGGCGGTGTGAACTGCGGGCCAATTCCATCGCCAGGGAAGTGACCCTGGATGCACGCGGCCGGGCACGGAGCGTGCTCTATTTCCGCCCGGACGGGCGGCTGGAAGAGCAGCCGGCCGATTTGATTGTCGTCTCCTGCTCGGCGACCGAAACGCCGCGGCTGCTGCTGAACTCCGCCTCGCGCCTGTTCCCGAACGGACTGGCCAATTCGAGCGATCAGGTGGGGAGGAATATATCTGCGCATCCGGGCGGAGCGGCGGCCTTCGGCTACTTCGAGGAGGAAGTCTTCGAGCCGGCCGGACCGGGGTTCTCCGTGGCGCTGTGTGACTATTGCCACCGCAAGGGCGCGGTGCTCGGTGGCGGGATGATTTCCAATATCTCCTACATCCGGCACCCGCTGCCCTTCGCCAAGCGCATCGGACATTTAGGGCGTCACGCCTGGGGACGCCGGGCCAAAGCGTTCACCCGCGATTATTTCCGGGGCGGCCTGGGTCTATACTCGCCTGGTCAGGGGATTCCGGTGGCATCGAACCGCGTGGACCTGGACCCGAAGGTTCGTGACGCTTGGGGGATTCCCGTAGTTCGCCTCACTCACAAGAGTCACCCGCTCGACGTCCGGTCGAGCCACTTCCTGTTCAACCGCCTCCTGGAGATTCTACGGGCCGCCGGGGCCGTCGAGGAGTTTCTGCCCAAGTCCATCGACGCAGAGGAGACCGAAAAAACGGTCAAGAACACCACCACCAGCAGCGTAGGCGAGCATCAGTTCGGAACCTGCCGCATGGGGAATGACCCCAAGACCTCGGTGGTAAACCGCTATTGCCAGAGCCACGACGTGGACAACCTGTTCGTTGTGGACGCCAGCACCCTGGTCACGATCGGCGGATTCAATCCTTCGCTGACCGTCGAAGCCATCGGCTTCTGGGCCAGTGACTACATCAAGAAGCAGTGGGCCACGGGCGCCTTCGGTACGTAGCCTTGGCCTTGCATAGAACCGGTAGAAAGATCGATACCACCCCGGAGGTCATGAAAATGAGGCATTCGTTCACTGGCTCCCTTCTGGGGGTCTTTTTGATGGCAGCGATCCTTCAGAATGCGGAAGCGCGGCCCGGTGGAAGCGTCAAGGTATTCACGCTTGAGGACGGCGTGGCCTTCACCATGGGCACGACCGACAGCAAGCGGTTGATTTATCCCGCAATGGGTGCCCGGCGACTGACGTTCAATTACTCTCAATCCCACCCGGGCGATGAGTTCCCGCAACATGTTCATGGGACTTCTGACGATACCTTTCTGGTCTTGCAAGGGGAAGTGGACGTTCGGCAGGGGGATTCGCGGCGCAGGTTGCCGACGGGCCATGCCGCCTTTGTTCCCGGAGAGCAGATTCACGGAACGGTCACCACGGGGACGGGCAAAGCCATTTTGATCAGCTTCCAGGCCCCGCCCGATTTTCGTTTGTACACCGGCGAGCGGGATTCCTCCCAGCCCGGCGCCAAGGGCCCGACCGGCGTCATCACCCCCGGCGCGGTCCAGTTGATGGAGTATCAGAATCAGGACGGGTTCTTTATTCATCCGGGAATGGGGTCCCAAAGGGTCGCCGTGGCCCACCGCAAGTTGCATCCCGGGCAGAAGTTTTCCGCTGAGCTGCCCAACGACGGCGAGGGGATGCTGTTTGTCTGGAAAGGCGAGATCTCGGTAAAACAAAAACATTCGTCCGGTGTTTATCGAGTTCCGGAAAGAGCCCTGCTGTTCGCGGTGGACGCGGGGACCCTTGAGGTTTCTGGTTCCGCCACCCAACAGACGGTCGTGATCCAAATCCAATCTCCTCCGGGCTCCGCGAACTGGTAGTACAGTCATTCCGAATGTTTCTGTGCTTACGAGTCTCTCCTTCAAGTCGGCTCGGGCTGCGATATAAGGAGGTTAATGTTGTTTACTCCAGTAGATAAGATGATGGAGCGCGTTGAGAAGAACAACGACTCAGATTCTACGCTGTTTCTTGAACTCCTTTACGCAGGCGAGTTCATAACAAAAGCAACCGGTGCAGCCCTTGTTGCCTCGATTGAAGATGACCCGGAGAATCACCGCTATGGATTTTTGCATGACCTCGTGCGAGCCGAAGGAATTGGCAAATGGGCAAACATCATTGATGAAATCTGTACCGGCCCGGCGTCTCAGTATTTCTCCACTATGCTTACTGACGACCGCCGCGTGTTTACCGAGCGGGGTCGGACAATAGTTGGCAGTACGAAGCGGTACGTGACCTGCAAGAGGTCTTAGCTGGCATCTATCCTGGCACTCCGAAGATACGCAGAAAGGTCCAGCTTCGCATGTGGTTCACAAAGTTCGTTGAACTGCGAAACAAAACCCGTGGTCACGGGGCAATCACATCCGCTGCCTGTGCTTCACTCGTCCCGAAACTCCGAAAGTCAATTCAATTACTGATTGACTACAACCCTTTGTTTCAACATCCTTGGGCCTATCTGCACCGAAACCTCTCAGGCAAATACAGGGTCGTTGGACTCGGGGGCGATATATCTCGGTTTTCAGAGCTAAAGACAGCCGCAGCGGTGCGTGGAGAGAACTACCCAGATGGCATTTACTTGTGGGCCGGGCAACCGCGTCGGGTCGAACTCCTTCACAGCGACCTCGATACGACTGATTTCTTCGTACCAAATGGCGCATTCAATGGAACGGCAAAGACCTACGAACTCCACTCACCCATCACGGATAATCGCCGCGAGGGCGACGCCAGCCCATATCTCGCATGGGCGGCTGGCCGGCCGGCAAGTGAGACGCAGGGTAAGGATGAACTTGACGTTGTTGGAGAAGTCTTTACTAACATGCCCGCCGCCCCAGCTGACTATGTCAGTCGAGACGGCCTCGAGGCCGAGGTGCAGAATGCGTTGATGAACGATCGGCATCCGGTCGTCACGCTTGTTGGTCGGGGAGGCATTGGTAAAACTTCGCTGGCACTTGCCACTCTTCGTAAAATCGCCAGTACCCAGCGGTATGGAGTGATTATTTGGTTTAGCGCGCGCGACATTGACCTAACCGTGACTGGGCCGAAAGTCGTCCAGCCTAGTATTTTGACTGAGAGGGATATTGCCGAGGAGTACAGCCGTTTGGTCAACGATTCAATGGCTGGGGCTGGTCCGACAGGCAGGCAATCGACCGTTTCGGTTTCCACCATGGAAAAACACATGCGCAGCACTCCAAACGGAGCGACGCTGTTCGTCTTCGACAACTTCGAGACGGTGCGTAGTCCAGTCGATCTCTTCCAATGGATCGATACGAATATTAGATTACCGAACAAGGCAGTAATTACAAGCCGATTCCGCGAGTTCAAGGCTGATTTCCCAATTGAGGTGTCCGGCATGGAGGATCAGGAAGCCGACAAACTGATCTCTCAGACTGCTGTCAAGCTCAATATTCAAGGCAAGATTAACATTGGTAATCGACAACAGATCATCAAAGAGGCAAACGGACATCCGTACATAATCAAGATCATCCTCGGCGAGATAGCAAACACAGGAAGTTTCGGTAAGCCTAGCAAGATCTTGGTGCAAAGGGACGATATCCTTGATGCTTTGTTTGATCGAACCTACACTACCCTGTCACCGTTGGCGGAACGCATCTTCCTTACTCTCAGCGGATGGCGATCACTCGTGCCGCAGCTTGTGGTGGAAGCTGTGCTCGGACGGCGCATTTTGGAAAACACAGATTCAGAACATGAGGGGGCAGATCCAGAAAAGGCCATTGATGAACTCGTCCGTATGTCGCTCGTCGAGCGAACGCGCGCAGAGGACAATAGCGATTTCCTTGGAGTACCGGTTACGGCTGCATTGTTTGGTCGCAAAAAGCTCGAAGTCAGCCCACAGCGTGAGTTGATTAAGGACGACATTCGATTGCTCCAGGGCACCGGCGTTACGACGACAACTAGGCTGAAGGACGGTATCTATCCGCGCATGGTTTCCTTCTTCAGGATGATAGCCACCCAGATCAGCGACGAAAGTGTGTCTTTCGAGAAAAGAAAGCCGATGCTTGAGTTCTTGTCGAGAAGCTATCCCCGTGCTTGGTTGCTTCTTGCTGACCTTGAGGACGAGGTAAGGGGCAGGACAGGACTTAAAAATTCGGCGGGGTACATTCGACGCTTTCTCGAGCAGAACCCACCGGCGGAGGCAGCCCAAGTTGCATGGCAACGTCTTATCTCGATCTACCGTGAGTTGAACGATGTTATTGGTGGTTGTAGCGCGTTCTTGGGAGCTGCGGAGGTCAGCGAGCCGAAACTTCACGAGATCAGCAGTATGGCGAACTGGCTCAACAGTGACCGCGAACTTATAGAGAACATGGATGTCTCCGAACGCGGCGCGCTGTTCAAGCCCCTAGCGAAACTCATGTACCGACATAGGCAGGCTGCTTCCGCGACTGATTTGTCGCGCCTTGGTTGGTTATACCTACACGCAGGAGACGAGGAAAGTGCGCTCGAAATGGGTCAGTTAGGGTTGCAGGGCGAGCTAGGCAACCCATACTGTCAGAAACTTGTTGATAAACTGACTGAACATTACTGAGGCTGTATTTTGATATAGCCGCTCTTGCGGCTTCCAAGGGATGGTAGAAGGCGCAAGCCTTGCAAGTTGGTCCTGCTTGATCCGCAAAGTTGCACCTTCGGGCGCGTGCGGGGGTGAGGCGGCACGTTACCGGGCCTTGACCTTGTGCAAGTGGAGCCACGGGGACTCGTCGGGACGAGTGGCTGCTAACGGGTGGCTGTGAGGTTTGCTAACCGCCTCCAGGATCAGGAGAACGAATCATGGCCAATACGGAACGCCAACGCGTGGGCTTGGTGGGCCTGGGCAACATGGGCCGAGGCGTTGCCGAAAACATCATCAAGAAAGGATTTCCTTGCACCGTTTTTGAGCGAAGCGAGCGGGTACGGAAGTGGGCGGCCGGCAGGCCGGGAGTGGTCCTGACGCGGTCTCTGCGGGAGTTGGGGGCCGCCTCGGACGTGGTTCTGCTGGTTGTGCCGGATGCCCCGGAGGTCCAGGAGGTGCTTTTCCAAGACGAGGGCATCGTGGCGGGGATGCGCCGCGGAGCCATCGTGGTGGATATGACCACCTCGGACCCGGTCTGGTCGCAGGAAACGTGCCGTCGCCTGGATGCGCGGGGGATTGCCTATCTCGACGCGCCCATGAGCGGCGGTGCGGTGGGTGCCCGAGAGGGTACGATGATCTTGATGGTCGGTGGCGAGGGGGAAGTTCTGGAGCGTTGCCGAGGGGTCTTCTCCGCCATCGCCCGCAAAGTGGTTCATGCCGGGGGTCCCGGAGCCGGCCAGCACGTAAAGCTCCTGCAGAATCAGCTCTCCTTTACTTTATATCTTGCCACCTGTGAGGCCCTCTGGATGGGGCGAAGCCTCGGATTCGATCCCGCCCTGCTCATCGACGTTTTCCAGCACAGCAATGCGCGAAGTTATGAGACCGAGCTGCGGTTCCCCCGGTTCATTCTTCCGGGCACGTTCGAGTCGGGGGCCATCCTGCGTCTGGCCCTGAAAGATGCGCGCTTGGCGCGCCAGGTTCGCAACCGTGCCGGCGTGGACCTGCCTCTGGCGGACAAAGTTCTGCGCTATTGGGAGAGGGCCGTGGAGCAACTGGGCGGTGAGTCGGATTTCACCCGCATGTTCGAGCTGGTGAAGACGGAAGCCGACCTCACGGAGTTGGCGAAAAAAGTATGAGGGAGCCTGATGAGCCTTTCGCATGACCTGCCCCCGTTATAAGTCCGGTCATCATGTCATGATGGAGCACTCCGGTTGGAATCAGCCCTTTTCCGCTGTAAAAGAGAATTTGACCTAGCGTGCCGAATTCCTGATTGCCCGTAGGGTTTCGTGATTCTGTTTCATGTCTGATTCTTCCCCATCCCACTCCGGCCTGCGGCGCGAACTGGGGCTGCCCCAGGCCACCTCCTTAGCCATCACCAACATGATCGGCATCGGACCGTTCATTACCCTCTCCCTGTTGCTGGCCACGATGGGAGGGCCACAGGCGTTGGTGGGATTGGTCTTGGGAGCGGTACTGGCCTTCTGCGACGGTTTGGTTTGGGCGGAACTGGGAACCGCCATGCCCCGGGCCGGAGGCACCTACAACTACCTGCAAGCGGCCTACGGGCCGCGGACGTGGGGCCGTTGGCTCTCCTTTCTGGTCGTCTGGCAGGTCATTTTTACCGCGCCGCTCTCGGTGGCCAGCGGCAGCATCGGATTTGCGGAATATTTCACGTATCTGGTCCCCTCCCTTGCCGAGGGTGGCAAAAGATGGGTTGCCGCCGCCGTTCCTCTCCTGCTGATCGTTCTGCTCTACCGGCGCATTCGGGCCGTGGGAACGATTTCGATAGTGCTGCTCGCTGGGGTGCTGGCCGGGTGCTTGTGGATGATCGGCTCGGGCCTGCCGAATTTGGATGCCGCCCGCCTGTTCGACTTTCCGCCGCATGCTTTCGAGACCTCGCAGGTGGATTTCTGGGGCAGTTTGGGAGGGGCGACCCGCTACGCGCTCTATATCTACTTCGGCTATTACAACGTCTGTTTTTTGGCGGGAGAAATACGGAATCCCGGCCGCGTAGTCCCGGGGTCCATGCTGGTTGCCATCGGCGTGGTGGCGGCGATTTATCTGGCGCTGCACGCCTCGGTGTTGAGTGTGGTTCCCTGGCGCGAGGCGATCGGCAGCGACTATATCGCCTCGACCTACATCGAGCGGATCTATGGGCGGTGGGCCGGCAATCTGATGACCATCCTGATTCTGTGGATCGCGTTCTCTTCGGTTTTTTCGGTCCTGCTCGGCTACACCCGGTTTCCTTTCCGCGCGGCCGAGGACGCCAACTTCTTCCGCGTCTTTTCCCGTCTGCATCCCAGGGGCGACTTTCCTACCGTCTCCCTGGTGGTGATGGGGTTCATCGCCTGCCTGTTCAGCTTTCTCGATCTTCGCGAGGTGATCGGAAGTCTGATTGCCACCCGCATCCTGCTGCTCTTTCTCCCGCAAACGATAGCGGTTTTCGTTCTCCGGCGACGCGCGCCCCAGATGCGCCGGCCCTTTCGCATGTGGCTCTACCCGCTGCCGGGAATCGTTTCCCTCCTCGGCTGGATCGGAGTGCTGGCGACCTCTGAGCCGCGTTCCTTGTGGTTCGCTTTGGTGATTTTTTTTCTGGGGACCGCCGCCTACCTGGTCAGGTCGAAACGGAGCGGAGAATGGCCTTTTAGGTAAAGGCTCTCTTTGATGATACGATTCGGTCAAATCGGTATCCATGTGCGGCAAGGTTGGATCCATGGGCCTACTTAGCGCAGCGAGAGAATCACTGCCAAACGAAAATAACAAATTGAAGCCCGAAGACCGGGCTCCACACGACTGGTATCGCTTTGTATTGTCGTTTCCTCCCCATTTAGTTCGCCGGTATCTTCGTCGGTTTAATGCTGATAGTCACAGTCGGGTGCTGGACCCTTTCTGCGGGACTGGCACCACTTTGGCTGAATGCAAGAAGCTGGGAATTCCGAGTGTCGGGTTGGAGCCCAACCCGATGGCCCATTTTGCGGCGCAGGTGAAGGGGGATTGGTGTGTTGATCCTCACGCGATGCTTCGGCATGCCGAGGATGTTTCCCGCAGCGCATTGGAGAAACTGGAAGAGCAAGGGATCACTGACAGGGAAGAGTTGCCGCTCTTCCATCGTCGCAGAAAGTCTATGGGTACGCTTCGTACTCTTTCACCCGAGAGGCAGAAGCTACTGTTGAAGGATTCCATGAGTCCATTACCCTTACACAAGACCCTGATGCTGCTGGAGAGTCTGGAGGAACACGGCGACACGCGGTTCGACCGTCACGAGCGCCTCGCTCTGGCTAAGGCCCTTGTCTCCCGGATCAGTAATTTACACTTTGGCCCGGAGGTTGGTGTTCGCCAACCAAAGTTTTTGGTCCCGGTCATGCCCACATGGATGGATAGCGTTCGGGCTATGGCCAACGATCTGTGCTGGCTCAAGGATAAGGCCGTGAGTGATTCTGTCGTGTATCAGGCTGATTCTCGGTATGTTGCAAAAGTTCTGCCAGCCAACTCAGTGGATTTGGTTATCACGTCCCCTCCTTACCCGAACGAGAAGGATTACACTCGAACCACCCGTCTGGAATCAGTTCTATTAGGCTTCATACGGAACAAGGATGATTTGAGATTGCTGAAGCGGTGTTTGGTGCGATCCAACACACGGGGGGTCTATAAGGCAGACTCCGACGATTCACTGGTAGCCGACAATAAGGAAATTCAAGAGATTGCCGATGCCATTGAGGCTCGTCGGGTTCAACTCGGAAAGACCTCCGGCTTTGAGCGGCTTTACGCGAGAGTGACGAAACTTTACTTCGGGGGGATGGTTAAGCATTTCTCCGCTCTTCGCACCGTACTTCGTCCCGGTGCCCAACTTGCATACGTGGTGGGTGATCAAGCTTCCTATCTGCGGGTAATGATCCGCACGGGTAGAATTTTGGCAGGGATAGCGCGTTCTTTAGGTTACGAAGTATTAGGCATCGACTTATTCCGGACACGGCTGGCGACGTCGACCAGAGCCCATCTTCGGGAGGAAGTCCTTTTGCTAAGGTGGCCGCGAAATTAGACTGCGTGCAGGGTTGAAATGGTGAAAGTGCAGAACCGATACTCGGCGATCATCGAAAATATCTTCCGGTCTAAGTTCAAGTCCGGGATGCGACAGATTGAGTTTAAGAGAGAAGAAATCGTCGGGGCGGCAAAGAAACTTAAGATTGATCTCCCTAAAAATCTAGGAGATTTGGTTTATAGCTTCCGATATCGTGCCGACCTCCCCAAGACAATCAGGAAGCGTGCCCCGAAAGGAAAGATTTGGATCATTCGGCCGGCAGGGCGTGCCCTGTATCGCTTTGTTTTGGTGGCAGACAGGCCTCTGATTCCTAACGTGAATATGGCAGACACAAAGGTTCCGGACTCGACGCCTGGAGTGATCGTAAAGTACGCTTTCAACGATGAACAGTCTCTTCTGGCGAAGGTGCGGTACAACAGACTCGTGGATATTTTTACGGGAGTTGCTTGCTACTCACTACAAAATCATCTCAGGATTACGGTGCCGGATGTCGGGCAGGTTGAGACGGACGAACTTTACGTCGGGGTGGACAAGAAAAGAGTCCACTACATTTTCCCCATCCAGGCGAAGGGGGGAACTGATAAGTTGAATGTCGTACAGATTGAGCAGGACTTCGCTGTTTGTGCCCACAAGTTCCCCACACTGATTTCTCGCCCGGTGGCCGCCCAATGCATGGACGACGAAGTCATTGCGCTTTTCGAGTTCGAATTGTCTGGTGACGGTGTGGCGATTGCTTCTGAAAAACATTACAAGCTGGTCCCACCGGAAGGCGTAACTGATGCAGATTTAAAAACTTATCGAGAGCGGACATCCGAATAATTTGATTTATGGAAGGCCGAGAGTTCGACTCTCCCTTTGCAAGAGGACGCTTCGGGCGCGATTGAAAGGGGTTTTCCTAGATGATGGGCAGCGCCAACCGGAAAAGGTGGTACATCGAGTGGAGGTAAACCACGAAGGCCAGGCCGCGTTGCTGGTAGAGATACCCGAAAAGAAGCCCCGGAACCAGAAAATGGAACAGGAAAGAGGGCCATAGGAAGGATGCCGCGGTCAGGTTCGGTTGGTGGGCCAAGGCCACCAGAATCGCGGCGACGGGTAAGGCGATCTCGTGCGAGGGCTCCTGACGGAGACTGGCGACCTCGCGCAGCAGCAGAGCGATCCCGCCCTGTAGAAAAAACCGAAAAACCAGCTCCTCGGAGAACCCGGTAGCGAGGGCGAGGGTCGGCCCCAGCGCTGCGACCTCTTCGGGAGGAAGGTATCCTCCCCAGCGGGGCAGGATAAAATATGCAGCGCCGGCCAGCAGGAGGGCTGCGAGCGCTCCTTCCAAAGCGGCTATCAGGACGAAGAACAGCCGCGGCGACTCGGATTCCCGCTTCTGTTCCAGGGTGGCGCTGGTGTGGGCCAGGAAGAGTGCCAGCAGGTAGATCAACCCGGGCGAGTGCCTCCCCAGGGTTCCAAGGAGGCTGCTCACGAACGGGTCTGCCGCCGCCAGCTCTTGTTGCCCCCAAGGCTCCAAGAAAACAAGCGCTTCATAGACAATGGCCACCGGCGCAATGGCTTCCAAGCTGAAGAGCGTGTTTTTGCCGCTCAGCGATGAGTATCGTTGGAAGTCTATTTGCATACCCGAGGCCGGCTTTGTCGCAATGGAACTTCTTGCTGGGACCACCCGGACGGGGAATCGTCCCGAGTTGAAAACTTTCACCCTCGGGTTCCCATGGGACGCCCCGGACAAGACTCTTCTAATTTAGAGTCATAGACATACACTCTAACACAGAAGCGAGACGGACGCGGTGGGGATGAAAGTCGCCCTGCGGCCGAGGGGAGGCAGAGAGGCCGCCAACCCAGTGCGGGGCCGTAGAGATTCGTCGGAACCTAAAGGAAAAGGAAGATTCCAATCGGGCGGATTTGGTATAAAATCCTTGCGAGCCGATGGACGATCTCCCGAACAGGAAAATCGCAAACCCAGGTCGATCCCCTACCTACCTGGATGCCCCTGGGGAGGAACCTCGCATGGCCCTGATTTCGGAGGGTGAATTCTGGATGGGCAGTGAGGAGGGACAGGAGGAGGAACGGCCCGTGCACCGCGTGTGGGTCGATGCCTTCGAGATGGCAGTATTTCAGGTACGGAATCGGGATTATCTTCGGTTCGTGGAGGAGAGCCGCTACGAGCCGCCGCCATTGGCGGAGGACCCCGCTTTCAGCCATCCGGACCAGCCGGTGGTTGCGGTGAGTTGGTTGGATGCGGTGGCTTACTGTGGCTGGCTGAGCGAGGTTTCCGGCCGGTGTTATCGACTGCCGACGGAAGCCGAATGGGAGCGCGCGGCGCGTGGGGGCCGTGAGGGTAGCCGCTATGGGTGGGGAAATGAGCCACCCGAATCGGTTCCCGATTATAGGAAACGTTGGCAAACCGGACCCGAGCCGGTGGGGCGTTACCCACCCAACCCTTTTGGCCTCTATAATATAGGAGACAACGTCCACGAATGGTGCCGGGATTGGTTCGACAAGGCCTACTATGCGACTTCGCCCTACCGCAATCCGGGAGGGCCGGAATCCGGCGTCCGGCGCGCCTCGCGCGGTGGCTCCTGGCGTCACCATATCAAGGTCAGCCGTTGCGCGGCCCGCTCCAGCATCCCACCGGACTTTCGATACGCGGATTACGGTTTCCGGCTCGTGCGGGACCTGGCCCGTTGAGCGGAAACCTGAACTCGCTGGGGAACAGGAAAGATCAGAAGATAGGATGCGACCCTTCGCCGGCGGGATTCAGCCTGGCGGAGCGCTTTGCTTGGCGCGCGGAAAGAGCCAAGGGGGCTCGATTTCTTCCGGGCATAACCTATAAACTTACCCATCTGGTTTTGTCCCGGACCCCGGTAAGGCCGATGGGTGGTTTCTCAAGGAGGAATGCAGAGTGGTTCAGACCCTTCGATCCCCAAAAGTCTATGATGTGTGCATCGTAGGATCGGGAGCGGCCGGCGGGACGGCGGCCATGGTGCTGACGCAAGGCGGCTTGAACGTCGTCATGTTGGAAGCGGGACCGTTGCTCAATCCCGCCAAGGACTATAAGGAGCACGTATGGCCGTATGAGTTGGCGCATCGAGGCGTAGGACGGGGCGGGAAATTCTATGGGCTGCCGATCGAGTCCGAATTTCTGGCCCCCAACGGGGCCTGGGAACTCGACGGAGAGCCGTACACGCGGGCGCCGGGAAGTGATTTCATGTGGTTCCGATCACGAATCCTGGGAGGACGCACGAACCATTACGGGCGCATTTCACTACGTATGTCGGAGTGGGACTTCAAGCCGCGCTCGACCGACGGCATGGGCGACGATTGGCCGATCTCCTACCAGGACTTGGCTCCTTACTACGACAAAACGGAGTCCTTCATCGGGGTGTACGGTTCCCGGGATGGGATTGCCAGCACGCCGGACGGCAACTTTCAGCCGCCGCCCAAGCCGCGCTGCGTTGATGTGGTGGTAAAAAGAGCGTGCGACCGCCTGGGGATCCCCTGTGTTGCCGGGCGCCGGGCGGTGATTACCCGGCCGACCCGGGGGCGCGCCCCTTGCCACTACTGCGGGCAGTGCGGCCGCGGGTGTATTTCGGCCTCGAACTTCAGCTCCTCGCAAGTCATGATTCCTCCCGCCCTGGAGACGAAGCGATTGGAGATCATTCCCAATGCCATGGCAAGGGAGCTTCTGGTGGACGGTGACGGCAAGGTCCGCTCGGTCAGCTACGTGGACAAGGCGACGCGGCGTGAGATGCAGGTCCGGGCGCGCGTGGTGGTCCTGGCGGCGAGCTCCTGTGAGTCGTGCCGCCTCCTGCTGAACTCCCGTTCGGAAAAATTCCCCGGCGGGTTGGCCAACTCCAGCGGCGCGGTGGGCCGCTACCTGACCGATTCGGTGGGGTCCAGCTTGACGGGTTATTTCCCGCAACTCGAGAAGCTTCCCCCTCATAATGACGACGGAGCCGGCGGGCTACACACCTTTATTCCCTGGTGGAAATGGAAGCGGAAAAACGATTACCTGCGGGGCTATCACATCGAATACGGCGGCGGCCGCCGAATGCCCCACCCGGGTACTTTCCACCGGGCCTGCGAGCGGGTGGAGGGGTACGGCGTCGAGTTGAAGAGCTATATTCGCCGCATGTACGGGGCTTTCATTGGGATCGGGGGGCGCGGTGAAATGATCCCCAACCCCCACTCCTATTGCGAAATCGATCCGCAGGTCGTGGATCAATGGGGTGTTCCGGTGCTGCGGTTCCATTTCCGGTGGAGTGAGAACGAGATCAGGATGGCCAAGGACATGCAGGAGACGTTTGAGGAGATCATCGTCACCGCGGGCGGCGAGGTCTTGAAGGCTCCCTCCCTCCCGAACCTGCCGTACCATATGAACCGGCCCGGGGAGATCATTCATGAGTTGGGAACCGTTCGGATGGGTGACAGCCCGAAGACGTCCGTCCTGAACGGATTCTGTCAGGCCCATGACGTAAAGAATCTGTTTGTCATGGATGGTGGCTGCTTTGTCACCGGACCCGATAAGAACCCGACCCTGACCATAACGGCCATTGCCTGGCGCGCCTCCGAGTATCTGCTGGAGGAAGCAAGAAAAGGCAACCTTTCGTCGTAGCGTTGAACCAGGAGTTGGCGGTGGAAAAGATGCAGATGTCGCGACGGAGCGCCCTGAGGACCCTGGCTCTGGGGACCTCGGCTACGTCGGTTTTAAGTGTGATTCCCCTGGAGGCGGCCAAGCATGTCCACGCCCTCTTGGCGCGGGAAAAGTCCGTCCCGGGCGCTGGCTACCGCCCCAAGTTTTTCCAAGGACGCCAGTGGGAAACCCTCCGGAAGCTCTGTGAGACCATCCTGCCTCCGGATGAGAAATCCGGAGGCGCCCTGGAGGCCAATGCTCCTGAATTTATTGATTTGCTCACCAGCGAGAATCAGGACTTCCAGACGCGACTGGGGGGTGGGCTGGGCTGGCTGGACTCCTACTGTTCCGTGCGCCATGGGCGGGACTTCCTGCGCTGTGCCCCGGAGCAGCAGACCGAAGTCCTGGACCGGATTGCCTTTCGCCGCAACTCGACGCCGGAAATCAGCCAGGGGATAGAATTTTTTGCCCTGCTCCGCAACCTGACTACCGGTGGGTTCTATACCAGCAAGATCGGGATCGAGGACATCGAGTTTGTGGGGAATCAGACCCTTTCCGAGTTCCCCGGGTGTCCGGAGGTGCCCAACAGCTAGGGAGCAGCGCATCTCAAGGCGGGTAGGTTCGCACGGAGTTTTTTTGCTTTCGGCGTTGTGCCGCGGTTCCCTCTCAGCTTGGAAAATTTGCAATCAGGGAGTTCGACCTTGAAACCGACGATCACCTCCCGTGATCCTCTCCATTCCTTATTCCCGGAGCTGGAACGGGAATTGCGGAAATCCCACACGACGGGAGTTTTGTCGTCGCAGAGGATCAAGGACTTGGTATCTTCGGGTCGCATCGGCCGGTCGGCCGGGGCCGAACCCATCCAGGAGTACCAGTTCCAACCCGCCAGCATCGACCTGCGGCTGGGTCCGGTGGCGTACCGCGTCCAGGCCAGCTTCCTGCCCGGGGTCTCCTCCACGGTAGAGGCCAAGCTGCAAGAGCTGAAGATGAGCGAGGTGGACCTGACCCGACCGGCGGTGTTTGAAAAGGGTTGTGTCTATGTGGTGCCTCTCATGGAGGAGTTGTGGCTGCCGTGGGACATTTCGGCGAAGGCGAACCCGAAAAGTACCACCGGAAGGCTGGATATTTTTACCCGTCTGATTACCGACTACGGCGCCGAATTCGAAAAAGTTCCCAAGGGCTACAAGGGCAAGCTTTACGTGGAGGTCGTACCGCGAACCTTTACGGTGGTGCTTCGTGCCGGTGCCCGGCTGAACCAGATTCGGTTCGTTCGCGGGAGTCCACCGCCTCTGGAATCCGAAGGAAGACTGGGGAAAGTGGAGCAGAAAGACCCGTTGGTCTATGACGAGGAAAATCCCGCCAAGGCCACCATTTCGCGGGGCCTGCGCATTTCGATAGACCTGGAGGGCTCGGCTCCCGGCAGCAGCGATGAGATCATCGGATTTCGGGCCAAGAAACACGCGCCGGCGGTGGACCTGGAACAGGTGAACCACTACGCTCCCGCCGATTTTTGGGAGCCTATCTGGGGCGCTCCCAGGCAGAAGCTGATCTTGAACCCCGACGATTTCTACGTCCTGGTCTCCAAGCAGCGGGTTTCCATTCCCCCCGAACTCGCCGCCGAAATGGTGGCCTACGACCCCTCGATGGGAGAATTTCGCATTCACTACGCGGGATTTTTCGACCCGGGGTTCGGTTACGACCCGTCCAACCGTGTGCGCGGCACCCATGCAGTTCTGGAAGTCCGCTCCCATGAAGCGCCCTTTATGCTCGAGCATGGGCAGATGGTGGGTCGGCTCATTTACGAGCGGTTGACCGAAGTCCCGGACAAAATCTACGGACCCGGCATCGGTTCGTCCTACCAGTACCAGCGATTGTCGCTCAGCAAACAGTTCCGCTCGGAGTGGAAATTGGCCAAGCGCTGAGCCTTCCTCATTTCCCCATAGCGGCGCAAGCGCCGCCCTATTATCGCCCTTTATAGGGATAGGGAAAATGATCCTTCAGGACCGTTGTATATCAACACGCAACTAGCCAGCATGTCCCGCCCGATCAATGCAATCAGCCCTTGAGGTTCAAGCTTTGCCCCACAAGCCCTGTTTGTGTCGATGTATTGAGGGATGCCCGCAACCTTCAGTCGGCCCGCATATATCGGCACGATCTCATTGTCATGAGTCGCTGAGATCATTGGCCCGCTATCGACCACGGCCGGCCCCGCCTTTTGAGCGGCCTTCTGATCAATGCAGGTCGAACTTGCACCCGTATCTATCAAGGCAAACCCCGCAACCGGCGCAGGAGGGATCTCGCCTTTATCAGCAAGGGATTCAAGCTGAGCTTCGAGGGGGGATAGCGTTATCCGTACTCTCGGACCAAGCTGTTGTAAAGCTATCCCCGAAGGTAAAGGTATGGGATTCCCCTGTCGATCCTTGCTCTGAGCTTTGAGGCGTGCATTAAGGATCGACAACGAGTGGAACTCCTACGGCCAGAGCGGGAATGCTTGGGGCCTCTGGATCATCAGGCTGCAATACTGAGCGAACCAGAAACGGACCCGTATTAAACAGAAGAGCGCCCTCATTTACGCCTTGATCATAGGTCTCAAAGGCTCCATAGACGGTGTCCCCTTTGATGAGCAAGTACCTGCCCGGATACTTTTCGGCAAGTTCCGCCTGATTAGACTTTAGATAGGATTTTTCTTGGGTGAGAGGGTCTGTCATTTTCCGTCCTCGCCTCTTTTGGGTGGAGTGGACTCGCTCTACGAGCTTCTCTCTCTTTCCTGTCAACTCATCAAATGTTAGTTGCTTACCCGCGATTTGCGAAACTGTAAGGCTGAACCGATCCCCGTCATTCATATCCTTGTGTTATTGTAGCGGTAAGCCTGTTCATCCAGGTATCGGAACCAGTGAACTTGATGCTCGAATTCATCCAGTCCATTATATGAATGGAGGGCGTCAGTGTAAAGCGCAGCCCCGACCTCAACATGCTTACGAACTTCGGATCGAATTGCGGGTTTCTTTCTGTTAGAAATGATGGCAGTTCTTGCCTTCCCGCCACGCTCCAAGATACCAAGGACAGCGGTTTTGTCTTTGGTTCCAGTTCCCGTAATTCTGCGCTTGCGTTTTTCGATATGCATGTTTCTAGCCGTGGAAGTGGAACGGGGTGCTTACGTTACCTGCTGGTTGGGCCGGGCGTGAGGTAGTCGTTTTCCTGAACGTAGCCGCGGTCGAGTTTCAGGGAGGTGAGCTTTTCCACGGCTACGTCGTATTCCTGTACGGTGATCTTGCGGTTCAGTTCCAGCATCTGCAGTGCTTTGTGGGCGGGAAAATACTGATTCATCAGGCTCACCCAGACCCGGGGGGAAAGTTCATCGGCAATATATTCCAGCACTTGCTGTGTGCCGGCCAGATCATGGGGAAGAACCAAATGGCGAATGATCATCCCTCGGCGTGCGATCCGATCCGCATCGACCTGTAATTCCCCGACCTGACGCCACATCTCGTTTACCGCAGCCTGATTGTGCTTTACATAATCGACGGCCTTCGAATACTTCAATCCTGACAGGCTGCTCGCATATTTCATGTCGGGCAGGTAGATGTCCACAATCCCGTCCAAAAGGCGGAGCGATTCCACCGCGTCGTATCCCGAGCTGTTATAGACAATCGGAATCCGCAGGCCGCATTCGGCCGCCCGGGCTACCGCTTCGATCACCTGCGGAACCAGGTGCGAAGGCGTAACGAAATTGATGTTATGGCAGCCTCGTCCCTGCAAGTCGAGCATCATGGCGGCGATCTGCTCGTTGGATACTTCCTGCCCCACCCGAAAATGGCTCAAAGGGAAATTCTGGCAGTAGGCACAGCGAAGGTTGCAGGAACCGAAGAAAATGTTGCCGGCCCCGCGTGTCCCCGAAATGCAGGGCTCCTCTCCGTGGTGGTCATTGTAGCTGGCGACGAAGGCGCGATGCGTCGTCATGCAGAAGCCAAGTTCGCCCTCCAAGCGATTTGCGCCGCAATTCCGGGGACAGACACGGCAGGCACCCAGCATTTCGCGCGCGCGGCGGGCACGATCGCGCAACTCACCCGAGGCGAGCAGGTTCCGATAGGATGGCCAAAGAGTTTTCAAAAGATGCTCCCGCCTCTGCCGCTCCCAATTTTAGTCAGCAACGCCCTGAAGAAGCAAGAGATTAGGATGGGTGCTCGGTTGGGAAGCCCGCTTACCTGGCCGGAAGTCCGACTTTCAATCTGAGGTCCCGGGTCACCGGCAAGGGGGCCGGCCAATGACCCTTATATCTTTTGGGGAAACTTACCAGTTCTGTTTTTACCGGGGTGGTGCCACCCTGGACAAAATGCAACTGGGAAGCAGCCTCGTAGGAGACATCCAGAATTCGCCCGGGAGTGTACGGGCCGCGATCATTGACTCGAAGCAAAATCGATCGTTGGTTGCGCATATTGGTGACCCGGATCCGGGTACCCAGGGGAAGAGTTCGATGCGCGGCGGTAAGTTGATGCATATCATACACTTCCCCGTTTGCCGCCATGCGGCCGTGAAAAGGTTCACCGTACCAACTGGCTGTGCCAAGCTGGCCCAGCGTCCAGTACGGGTCTGAGAAACAGATTTTCGAACGGGTAACGGACTGGGGAATCATCAAAACGGCCAGGGTTAAGGCGAGGAATCCTACTCGCGTCTTCGTTAAGACCCGCGCAAAGTCTGTTTTGCAGATTGCGGCCCGGGGGTCTTTGCGGAATGTAAAATTTATCAGGCGGCCTGCCATAAAATTGATGGGATGCCAATAGGATATTATTCGCTTTAAGTTCGCCATTTTACTTGTAAGATAAATCATCATAATAGGAAATATCATAGGTACGAGTCTGAAAAATTCTCTTTTTGTTCGTATTCTAATGGGACGCTTATAAATTTATCAACCTCCGGGAAGTTGCTCCGCCGCTCCCCATACTGGGTTGTGCCTAAGTAGTTGGATGCGCTTTGGAAGCAAAGGGTGGCCTGACCTTCGAGTCGGGGTTTAGGTTGCATCTTAGGGCTCGCTTTCAGTCATTCGATTGCAGGGGGTGGTATAATTGTCAATCTGATCTGTCGTATTGCCGGACCCGACCATGAACGCCCAACAGAGGGAAACGGACCGAACCCCCGAGGTCGGGCAATTGATGTCCGCCTCGGAGATGGACCGGACATTGATCCGCTTGGCGCATGAAATCCTCCATCGAAATGACGAGATGGTAAACTTGGTGCTCATTGGCATCCGGCGGCGCGGGTATCCGTTGGCGGTGCGGCTCGGGCGGAAGATGGAGGAAATCCAGCCCGCTTCGATTCGGGTAGGTGCCCTGGATATAACGTTTTACCGGGACGATCTTTCCAAGGCCCATCCCAGCCCCAGAGTTCAGTCCACTCCCCTTCCTTTTCCCGTGCAAGATAAGGTCGTCGTACTGGTCGATGACGTGCTGTACACGGGACGAACGGCGCGCGCGGGGTTGGACGCCCTGGTGGATTACGGTCGCCCGCGTCGAGTTCAGCTTTGTGTCCTCATTGACCGGGGACACCGGGAGCTTCCCATACAGGCCAACTACGTCGGGCGATCCGTACCCACCACGGAGAACCAAACGATCGAGGTTCGCGTGCAGGAGGTGGATCAAGAAGAGCGTGTCCTGGTGGTAGAGGGCTGAGACGGTCATGCCGGATGAGCTGCGGAGTTGACCTGTGCCGGAAGCCGAGGCGGACCCCTCAGAGGTCTTGACCCGTCTGGGCTCTTGCACTGAAGAAAGAACAAGTATCATTTGGACTTTGCGTTCATCGTCAAGTGCCCCCGAATCAAGGACTTCTCGTTTTCCTTGTCCCAAGACCGTCCGAAGTGAATCGGAAAAAAGGTCGTTAGGAGGCGTTGCGAATGGGGAATCAGCAGTTCGTGCCTGTCCAACGGCAGATGCCCGTCAATATCGAAGACGAAATGAAGCGTTCCTACATGGATTACGCCATGAGCGTAATCGTGGGGCGGGCGCTTCCGGAAGCGCGCGACGGATTGAAACCCGTTCAGCGGCGCATTCTGTACGCCATGTTCCGCGAGGGGAATACCTCCGGGAAGGCATACAGCAAGTGCGCGGGCGTGGTGGGCGAGGTCATCAAGAAGTACCATCCGCATGGAGATTCAGCGGTTTACGACGCCCTGGTCCGCATGGCGCAGAACTTCAGCATGCGATACCCCTTGATTGACGGTCAGGGGAACTTTGGTTCGGTGGATGGTGATCCCGCCGCGGCTTATCGCTATACCGAGTCTCGTTTGGCGGCTCTGGCCGAACAGATCCTGGCGGACATTACGAAGGACACGGTGGATTTTGTCCCGAATTTTGATGAGTCCACCGAGGAGCCGACGGTCCTCCCGTCGATGATTCCTAACCTTCTGGTCAACGGGGCGTCCGGGATTGCCGTGGGAATGGCCACCAACATTCCTCCCCACAACCTGACGGAAGTCATCGAAGCGACGAGCCTGCTCATCCGGCAGCCCCAGGCAACCCTGGATGAGGTTCTATCCCTGGTTCCCGGCCCTGATTTTCCCACCGGAGCGCATATTTACGGCCGCACGGGGATCAAGGAGGCCTACCAGAAGGGCCGGGGCGCGTTCACTATGCGCGCCAAGGCGGCGATTGAGCGCCCCACGCGGGACAAACAGCAAATTGTCATTACGGAAATTCCCTACCAGGTCAACAAGGCACGGACCATTGAGCGCATCGCGCGGCTGGTGCAGGCAAAAAAGATCGAGGGCATTTCCGATATACGGGATGAGTCGGACCGCGATGGAATGCGAATCGTAGTCGAGATCAAGCGGGGCGAACAGCCGGAGGTGATCCTGAACAACCTGTATAAGCACACGCAGCTTCAGGATTCCTTCGGCATGATCATGCTCGCCATTGTGGACGGCCGGCCGCGGGTGCTCCCTTTGGTGGAGATGCTTCAGGTCTTTATCGACCACCGCGCTACGGTCGTTCGCCGACGGACGAGCTATGAGCTCCGGAAGGCTCTCGAGCGGACGCACATCCTCGAGGGGTATCGCAATGCGCTGGACCGGATGGATGCCGTAATTCGGCTGATTCGTTCCGCGAAGAGTCCCAAGGAAGCCAAGCAAGGGTTGCGGGCTCGTTTCCAGTTTACGGACCTTCAGGCGCAGGCGATCCTCGAATTGCAACTGCAGCGCTTGACGGCGCTGGAACGGGAAAAGATCGACCAGGAGTACACCGAACTCCAGAAGCGGATTGCCCGTTACCGGGAAATTCTGGGCAGTGAAAAGGTGCTCAAGAAAGTTCTGTTGGGGCAACTCGACCAGATCAAAAAGGAATTCGGGGACCTGCGCCGCACGGAGATTATCGAAGAGCAGGCGGAGATTAATCTGGAAGACCTCATTTCCCGGGAGGACGTGGTGATTACCGTGTCCCATGCGGGGTTTGTGAAGCGTACGCCGCTGAACAACTATCGGCGGCAGATACGGGGCGGCAAGGGACGCCTCGGCATGAGGACGCGGGCGGAGGATTTCGTCAAGCACCTGTTTGTGGCTTCCACCCACAGCTACATTCTGGTCTTTACCAATACGGGAAGGGTCCACTGGCTCAAGGTTTATGAAATTCCGGACATCGGGGCCGCCGGCCGCGGCAAGCACATTACGAATCTGGTGAATTTGGCCGACGGGGAGAAAGCCGCCGCTATCGTGGGCGTTCGGGAATTGCCGGAAAAGGAAGAGGATATCCGCGTGCAAGCCGAGACCTACGCCCAGGAAGGTTACGTGGTGCTGGCTACGCGCCTGGGCCGAATCAAGAAGACCCGGTTGGCTGCGTTTTCCCATCCTATGTCCCGGGGCATTATTGCGATGGGCATCGAGAAAGGTGACGAGTTGATCGCCGCCATGCTCAGCTCGGGGCGCGAGGTAGTCTTTCTGGCTTCCCAGGAGGGCATGGCCATTCGTTTCCCCGAGTCCGACGTTCGCGATATGGGCCGCGTGGCGCAAGGGGTCCGAGGCATGGCCCTGGGGAAGGAGGATTGCATCGTGGGCATGGAAATCGTGGGGAAAGACGAGCGCATCCTTTCGGTGACCGAAAACGGCTATGGGAAGAGGACCCCGATCTCGAAATACAGACTTCAATCCCGCGCGGGAAGAGGAGTGATCAACTTCAAGGTGACGGAACGCAGCGGAAAAGTGGTGGGGGTCTTGAGTATCGGCAAAGAATCTGAGATCATGGTGATCAGTTCCAATGGTAAAATTTCGCGCCTGGACAGCAAGCAGATTCGTTCCGCGGGGCGCTCGACGCAGGGCGTTCGCGTGATGCGCCTGGGGGAGGGTGATCGCGTGGCGGCCGTTTGCACGGCTCGCAGAGCGGAGGGCCTGAACGGAAGTGGAAAAGCAGACTGATTCCGGCCGATTGAGCCAGAAGGGGCAAGGAAAAAAAAGGCTCCCGGAAGGAGAACCCGTCGGATCGAGGCACCAGATGGCTCTTTTGGAGGAAAAGGAACGCAAGCTGCAGGAATCGCTGACGCAGGTAAAGTCCCTCCTGGTGGCCTACAGTGGGGGTGTCGATTCGGCTTATCTCGCCTATTCGGCTCACCGTGCGCTGGGTTCACGGATGCTCGCCGTTACGGCCCTGAGCGCCAGCTACGCGGAGCGCGACCGCAGCGAGGCGGAGAAACTGGTGAACCGCTTCGGCATTCCTCACGAGTTCATCCGCACGGAAGAATTGGATAACCCCTCCTACCGGGCCAATAATCCCGACCGGTGTTACTTTTGCAAGGATGAGTTGTTTGCCAAGCTGGACGAGCTGGTCCAAGAGCGCAAGTATGCAGCCGTCGCCTATGGGATGAATGTGGATGATGAGGGCGATTGGCGTCCGGGTCAGCGCGCGGCGCGGGAGCATCGCGTGCTGGCGCCCTTGGCGGAGGCCGGACTGAACAAGGAGGAGATTCGGGAATTGGCCCGTCGGGCCCAACTGCCCGCCTGGGACCGGCCGGCTTCGGCTTGTCTCGCCTCACGGATCGCCTACGGGGTGGAAGCGACCCGGGAGCGCTTGCAGGTGGTCGAAAAGGGTGAGGAGGCGGTGCGGGCTCTGGGCTTTCGGCAGTTCCGGGTGCGCCACCATGACCCGTTGGTTCGCATCGAGATTTCTCCCGCAGAGTTGCCGCGCGCACTCCATCCCGCAATGGCCCCAAAGTTTCTGCAGATCTTCAAGCCCCTCGGGTTTCGATACGTGACGCTCGACCTCGAAGGCTACCGCCAGGGCTCCCTGAATCTGGTCCACCTGGACCGCAATGTGCCAAAATAGGGGAATGATCCAGAATGCCCAAGGCAAAGCGCAAAGAGCTGGACGGACGTGGCCCCGTTGACATGGTGGCCGTCGCCGGGCGCGAGCCGCAACCGGAAGCTACGTCATAGGAGACTACCGGCGTGTCCGTTCAGATTTTGGCTGGCGACAGTCGCTCAGTATTGTCCGCCTTGCCCCCTGAATCTGTGCAGTGTTGCGTCACCTCTCCCCCGTATTGGGGGTTGCGCGACTACGATCACTCCTCTCAAATCGGGGCAGAGCCATCCCCAGAACAGTACATCAACAACATCCTGACGGTGTTTCGGGGCGTGCGCCGCGTTCTTCGGCGGGATGGAGTGGTGTGGCTCAACGTTGGAGACGGATACGCTCGAAATGGAGGCACCGGGAAGTGTGGCCCGAATGCCATCGTGGGGAACACCAAGAAACTGATTCAACGTCGCAACTGCAAAGTGCCCGATTGTTGGGGGTTGAAGGACCGCGACTTGATTGGGATGCCATGGCGGGTCGTGTTCGCGTTGCAAGCAGACGGCTGGATTCTCCGCTCACGGATCACGTGGATCAAGAAAACAGCCATGCCGGAGAGCGTGAAGAACCGCCCGACAAACGCCACCGAAGATGTCTTTATGTTGGCAATATCACCGGCCTACTACTACAATCCTGATGGCGTCCGGGCCTCGACCGGGGCGAATCTCCGCAACTACTGGATTCTCGGACCTGACCCGAACAAGGACGGCCATCCCGCATCGTACCCGCGCGAACTGGCGCGGCGCTGCATCCTGCTCGGGTCGCGCGAAGGCGATACCGTCCTCGATCCGTTTGGCGGGTGTGGGACCACCGGCCTTGCCGCACGGGAAGTCAACCGACGGGCGATCCTGATCGAGTTGAATCCGCAGTATGTCGAGATCATCAGGAAACGCACCCAACATGCCACGCAACCCAGGCTCCAAACAACAGATCCTTGATCTCTTTTTGAACAATCTCGGACGAGTCCTGGAGTCGAAAGAGATTCAAGATGCCGCCGGCGGGGCAGTTGAATGGGCGCGCCGTGTACGTGAGTTGCGAAACGAAGGTGGGTACCAGATTCTGACGCACAACGATCGTTCAGACTTGAAACCCAATCAGTACCTCCTTGAGACGACCACGCGGAAGCCCGCATTCAAGCGCGGGATCTCGGCGAGAACGCGGGCATGGGTCTTAGAGAGAAACGGGTTTACCTGCCAGATGTGCGGAGCCGGAGCCGGAGCCGGAGAGCCAGATAAGAACAACCCTGGCCGAATGGTACGCTTGCACATTGGCCATATCGTCGATCAAAGTCACGGGGGATCTGATGAGCTATCTAACCTCCGTGCCCTGTGTAGCACGTGCAACCAAGGCGCGAAGAACCTCGCTCAAGAGCCTCCTAGCTGGACATGGCTTCTTGGGCAACTGCGGCGGGCGAGCGGAGAAGATCAGAGGAAGGCCCTCGAATGGCTGCAAAACAAGTTCAGAAAGTGAAGAAGCCCGGTCGCCCAATCACGCGCCGGATCGAGATTCACGCTACTGCCGAGCAGATAGCGAAGGCGATTTTTCGGAATGCTAAGCCGCCCGACCCAAGCAAGCGCGTCGTCAAGCGGCCACGGAGTTGATTTTGGCTAGTATTCTGGATCATTCCCCCAAATAGACCCCGCTGCTCTTCCCTACCGACCGCAAGGGCTTTTCCTTGCATGACGTTACAGAATCGTTGATCGGGTAGGACGATTTATGGCGGGAGCACCTTTTTCGCCGTCCGGATCGTGTTGGCATGGATGACGGGGATCGGTTCAGTCTTGCGGTTTCGCAGATCGTGGGGAAACGGTTCACATTCGATGCGTTGACGGGAAAGAGGGGTTAACTCCCCCTACCCAGAGGCCCGGATCGATGGGCCGACGAGCCTGAGACTTGAATGTTCTGGTATGGCCGCACCCTGCCCCTCCGATCAATCTCCGCCACGAATGGAGCGGTTGTCTTTGCTACGAAACGGGTAATCCGACTCCTTCCCTTCACCAACGGCTCGGCGATATCCGACCCCATCGCATCTCTGGCTCGAATCACGATAACTCGTGCTGAATGCCTCTGAATGGAATCGAGCTCGGCAATTCGGTAGCGGATGTTCTTGTCCTTCGTGAGCGCAACCCAGCCCTTCTTCCCAACCAGTGCGAGCCAATCCTCGTCCGGCGGGAGGTGATCGTCGTGTACCTCAACCTTCATCCCTACCGAACGGAGCTTCTCGGCGATGATGTGTTTTCCGAGGTTTCGGTCCAGGAACAGGCGGACGGGCTCTTCACGCTGCCGCTGGGAGCTCGCATCGGATCGCTTCTTCGATTTCCGCTTCTCTGCGCCCATAGTCTAGCGCTAATTGGCTAACTGACTCACCCGCTTTATAACGCTCGGCAATAAGCTGGGTGGCAAGCCCAGTGCCCTTAATAACAGGTCGTCCGGCGGATAGCGCCGGGTCTATGACGACCATCGACGGCGCATCTTCTATGGCGATTCGGGTAAACGGATAGAGCTTGATGGGTATGCCCTTGAGGTCACGATCAATCCGCTTCAGGGCGGCAAGGATGATGTCTCGCATGGCCGTCTGGCCCGCTTGACTGATATTGATCAATTGTCCGTAATGCTCAATGAACAGATCCAAGCCATCTGTTTCCAGATTGCGACTGGGCAACGGATGTTGCCGATTCGTCGCTCCGGGAGAGTTCCTTGCCAAGTACTGGATGGCCTTTCGAACCTTTGGCATCGCAACGACATGCGTGCGCCGGATAGCGGCGAGAACGTGAAGCTCTGAGAGGTTGAGGAAGGAAAGCAGCGTCGGTGAATGTTGGGGCACCGCAATGAGGGGTTGGTAGTCGCCTTGGCCTACCGACCAATAGCGAACGGTCGCAGCCGGCAGGGTGAGGTAGTGCGCCGCCTCCGAGATCGAATAGGCGGGTAGTTCACCCAGATCGTCCGTTTGCGCTTGATGGCTGGCCAGCAGGCTTCCTCCTCTTGCATGTCCTGAAACAGAATAACACCTATCGGGTAGGACGATTTATGGCGGGAGCGCCTTTTGCGCCGTCTGGATCGTGTTGGCATGGATGCGGACGGTGTCCTCCACGCTGCGGGCGTAGCCACCCGCCAGGGTGATGGCGACGGGAACGTTACGCTTGCGGGCGCTGGTCAGCACCAACTGGTCGCGCGCCTGCAGGCCCTCCAAGCTCAGGGCCAGGCCTCCCAAGCGGTCCTCCCGATAGGGATCGGCTCCGGCGACGTAGAAGAGGAGTTGAGGGGCGAATCGTTCGAACGCCTCTCTCAGGCCGTTTTCCAGTTGCTCCAGGTAACCTTCATCGCCGGTTCCGTCGGGAAGATTCACGTCGAGGGTGCTGGGTGGTTTGGGATAGGGATAATTGTTTTCCTGGTGGATGGAAAAGGTGAAAACAGCCGGGTCGCTGGCGAAAATCGCCGCCGTGCCGTTCCCTTGGTGGACGTCGCAATCGACGACCATGGCGCGTTCGATCGCGCCGTCTTTCTGAAGTCGGCGGATGGCGATCGCCACGTCATGCAGAACGCAAAAACCTTCACCGTGGTCGGGATAGGCGTGGTGGAATCCCCCGCCCAAATTGGCCGCCAAGCGATCTTCCAGCGCCCGGCGGCCCGCCAGGATCGAGCCTCCGGCCGAGAGCCATACCGCCCGCACCAGTTGGGGAGAAAAGGGAATTTCGAGCCGCATGATATCCACCCAGGAGAGTTTCCCCTGTTTCAGCTTGCGGATGTATTCGCGGTGATGAACCAAGGCTACGTCTTCGTCGCTGGCCGGCTCGGGGGCCAGGAGGTCATCGGGGGAGGTGACTTTCTCCTGAAGAAGCTGTTCTTTCAGGAGCCGGTACTTGGCCGAGGGAAAGACGTGGTCGCCCAGGTTCAGGTCGTAGCCGTCCGAATAGATCTGCTTCAAGACTCGATGCTCCGGGAGAATTCTCCCTTGATCTTAGATTTTAACATGGCGCGAAGGGGATTCTTAAGTGGGTTCCCATGCGCGGGAACCCGCGCCGATGTCCGATTGTGGTTATAATGGGATTCCCGATGGGAAAAAAGCAGGACTCAGTCTGCGTCCGGAGGAACGAGTGAAAAAGGCTCATCTGATTGTAACCCTCAAGCCCACGGTGCTCGACCCGCAGGGCAGCACGATTCTGGCAGCGTTGCAGAATCAGGGGAATGAAAGCGTGGCTCAGGTACGCCAGGGAAAGTTCTTCGAGCTTCAAATGCGAGAAGGTATGAGCGAGGAGGTTGCCCGCGGCGAGGTGGATAGGCTGGCCCGGGAGGTTTTTACGAATCCGGTCCTGGAAGAGTATCACTACAAGATCATGGACTGACTTTACCGGGGAAGCCGTTCGAGATACCTCCGGCAGCAGAAAGCCGGCGGAATGGATAGAATGACGGCGGAGGGAACCGGACCCGCTTAAGGCGCTTGGCGGGTAGCCGTTCGGGGCATCAGCTCGATGACGGGGTCCTCGTCGGCTGCGGTGGAGTCCGAATCGATGATCTTTACGCTTCGTATGGTGTCTTCGCAGAATTGCAAGTAGAGGGTCTCTTCTTCCTGGCCGGGCGTGCAATCCAGCTCTACGACTCGTTGCGATGAGATGATCCTTCCTGTCAGGTGAATGCTCCGACCCCGAAAGAGCCGGATCAGGACAGCGTCCCGGTCGTGGATTTTGGTATGCCAAAAGCGATAGCGAGGGATTTCCTCGTAAATACCGCGGGTCTGCCACTTCGCCAGGAGCGTGGGCGAAAATTTACCGCTGCGGTCTGGATTGGGCCGCGAGCTGATCGTGATGGACGGGCCGACGCCCCAGAAGCGCGGACGCCGAATGCGCACCCCACCGGCAAAGGATTCTACTTCCCCGTAAAGTGCTTTCGAAATCCCCATTTTGACCTGCAAGTCTTCGTTTTCGTAGGGTTCCAGTTCCGAGAGCCGAGCGATCTTCTCCTGTTCGTAAGTCGGATACAGGGTGACGATCAGATATTCTCCTCCCAGGAGCAAACCGCCTCCCAGCAGAATTACCAAGGTGAGCATGGTCTGGGCTGATATACCGAGTTTCATCATTCGCAGCGTTGCCGGCGCGGGACTGCTAGTAAACCGCGAGTAAAGGGTCGGTTCTCGTAACCACCTCCCCCACCATGTGGGCGGGGAGGGAACGTTCTCGCAGCGAAGCGAGCAGACCTTCACTGTCGCGCGCGGCTACTGAGATCAACAGGCCCCCGGAAGTCTGAGGATCGTAAAGTAAATGGCGGACGTCTTCCGGGACCTCACCGGCAAAATAGACACATCCCGCCAGGAAATCGCGATTGTTCTTGAGGCCGCCCGCCAGGAAACCTTCCCGGGCATATTGCAAGCCTCCGGGGAGGAACTCGAACTCCGTATGGTCAAATCTTAGACTGACTCCGCTGGCAAGCGCAACCCCCCGACTGTGTCCGAGCAACCCGAAGCCCGTGACGTCGGTGGCCGCGTGGACCTCGAAATCTCCGAGCGTCTCGGAGGCCGCCCGGTTTAACTGCAGCATGGACTCGACGGCGGCCGAAACAGCCGCCGCGCTGGCCCATTGCTTCTTCAGCGCCGTAGCCACCACGCCGGTGCCGATTCTTTTGGTCAAAATCAGGCGGTCCCCGGGTTGGGCTCCCTTGTTGGAAACAACGCGCGCCGGATGGATCAGACCGGTCACCGCATAACCGAACTTGATTTCATCGTCGCCGATGCTGTGTCCACCGATGACGGCGCACTCGGCCTCTTGCATCTTTTCCAATCCGCCGCGGAGAATCTGCTCCAAGACGTCGGGGGAGACACTCTTGGCAGGAAACCCGACGATGGCGAGAGAGCTAACCGGCCGCCCTCGCATGGCATAAACGTCGCTGAGTGAATTGGCCGCCGCAATTTTGCCGAACGTGTAGGGGTCATCGACGATCGGTGTAAAGAAATCAACCGTTTGCACCAGAGCTAGATCAGGAGCCACCTGATACACTCCAGCGTCGTCGGCTGCATCAAAGCCGATCAGAACGCCGGGATAGGCTTGTCGGGGCAGTTTGGGAAGAACGGAGTCCAAAACCTTTGGACTGATCTTCGCCGCTCACCCCGCCGCCTTGACCATTGCGGTCAAACGGTATTGTGGTTTCATACTTGTGCCGGCGCGCATCGGATTTGGCATATCGACCGGTAGCGCCCGGCCGCCGAAAATTTCCCCGGGGGAGAGTAAGCCACCTAAGCCTGTTTTTCGGCAGTCACCGGCAGCGTCACCGGCTCCGGCATCTGTTCCGGCTCGGCAGCGGGTAACTCTTTCGCAACACCTTCCGAGGTGGGCATATGACAGGTCCCATCGAAGGCGCCGCCGGCCTCAATGATCAGACATGCGGTGTAGATGTCCCCGCAAACGACTGAATCTTGTAAAAGAACCAGCTTTTCCTCGGCGTGAATGCTTCCCTTCACCTTCCCTTGGACGGACATCTGCTTGGCGCGAAGGGTCCCTTCCACCCGCGCGGAGTCTCCCAGAATGAGAAGCCCGTCGCAGTCGATTTCGCCCTTGAAAGCCGCATCGCACCGGAAGGTGCCCGTCAGACTCAGCTTTCCCTCGAATTCCACTTCCTGGTCGAGAAATCCTTTCCATTCCTCGGCCTTCAATCCGACTCGGTCCAGGAAATCCTCATTTTTCTTATTATCGAACATGTTTGTCACGGCTATTCTCCTTTGTGTTTTTTGGCTCTGATCCGAATGCAGGGTTGACTACCACCCTTCACTTCACCCCCATGCTGTTTGCCCGGGTCTGAGTACAGGGTTAAGTTTGTCTGCTTTTCGGGTCAGATGGTTATAAATTCGGTCCAAGTCCTGGCTGGACTCATACCGGATGATAATTCGCCCCTTGGAGGGGGAACCCTTGATCTGGACCCTTGCCCCCAGGGACTGTTCCAACTCGACAACGGCTGCTTTGACGTTCGGGTCCGCTCTTTTGGGCGCAGGGGTGTCCTCTACGCGGTTTGCTTCCGGGCTGGCCAAGGCTTCGACTTGGCGGACGGAAAGAGCCTCCTCGGAGGCCCGTTTTGCGAGTCGAATCTGGAGTGATTCATGGGGAACCGACAGCAGCGCCCGGGCGTGACCTGGGGTAAGACGCCCTTGTCGCAATAGGTCCTGTACCGGCTCCGGTAGCTTCAGCAGCCGCAGGGTATTCGTTATGGTGCTACGGTCCAGGCCAAGCTGCTGGGCCACTTCCTCATGGCGAAGCGCAAAACGCTGTACCAGGGATTCGATGCCGTGTGCCACGTCGAGGGGATTCAGGTCCTCGCGCATCAGGTTTTCCGTCAAAGCCAACTGCAGAGCCGACTGCTCGGAGAGCTGACGTACCACGGCGGGTACGGTGGTCAAGCCGGCCAGGGAGGCCGCTCGCCAACGCCGTTCGCCCGCCACTAACTGGTAGCGGTCGGCGACCTTCCGGACCAGAATGGGCTGAACGACTCCACTGGAACGGATCGAGTTGGCCAGCTCCTGCAGCTTGGCCTCGGGAAAGGTCGTGCGCGGCTGGAAAGGGCTGGGATCGATCCGGTCCACCGCGAGGTCCAGCAAACCTTCTCCGGTCGTCTCCGCGTCGCGGATGAGCGCGCTAAGTCCGCGGCCCAGTGCCGTTCTGGGCATGTCCGATCACCTCCTGGGCAAGTTTTGAGTAGCAGTCCGCGCCACGGCTTTTGGCATCGTGGAGGAAGATGGGTTTGCCGAAACTCGGAGCTTCCGCCAGACGGACGTTGCGAGGAATGAGGACGTCAAACACCTGCTTGCCAAAAAAGTCCTTCAAATCCGCCACCACCTGGTGAGAAAGGTTGACTCTCTCGTCAACCATGGTCAGCAGGATGCCCTCTACCGCCAAGCGAGAATTCAAGGTCCGGCGGATGCGGGCGAGGGTGTCCAGTAGTTCCGTCACTCCCTCCAGCGCGAAGTATTCGCATTGGATGGGGACCAGCACGGAATCGGCGGCCACCAGGCAGTTGAGAGTGAGCAGGTCCAAGGCGGGGGGACAATCGAGAAGAATAAAATGGAATTTCTCCTGGAGTGAGTGGAGCCCCGCCGACAAAACATGCTCGCGGTTGGGCCTCCCCGCGAGCTCGACATTGGCCCCAACCAGGTTCTTGTCGGATGGAATCAGATGCAGGCCCTCAATTTCACACTTCAGGATCAGATCGGTAAGGGGTTGGTCCAACATCAAGCCTTGAAATAGAGAGGAACGCGCCGGGTCACGGGAGAATCCCAACCCGCTGGTGGAGTTTGCCTGGGGGTCGCAATCGACGACCAGCGTCCGCATATCCTGGTAGGCAAGTCCGGCGCCTAGATTGATGGCGGTGGTGGTCTTTCCCACTCCCCCTTTTTGATTTGCGATTGCGATGATTCGCCCCACGTCAACCCCCGCCGCCGGCTCTGAGTTGGACTCTACATGAAATGGCCTGTATCAGGCAAGAAAGAATGTATGTTTCACGTGAAACAATCCTCGCGGATGCCGGTAAGAATAACGCGCTCGCGGGTATGGGGGAGCTTTAGGGGCTCTTTCCACCGATACCCCTCCACTCCGGACATTACCTCCCAGGCACGGTCGCGGGTCACCCATAAGGAAATCCGGCCCCGGGGCCGGATGATCTCCCTGGCCCGAGCGGCAATCTGTTTTTGTCCCCCCAATCCTCTTACCGTGACCGTCCCGACCTTGCCGTCAGGGAATTGGGTCAAATATTCCTCGAAACGATACCCGCTGACTTCGACTTCCTGCATATGGCAGGCCCGAACAATCTCTTTGAGGAACGCGCGCTTCTTGGCAGAGGGCTCCAGCAATGTCAGTGAAAATCCGCTCGCCATGATCTTCAGCGCAAGCCCTGGAAATCCAGCCCCGCTCCCAACGTCCAAGGCCGGGCCTGGGAGGGTTCCTTGCGTCGTCAGGAAAAGGCTTTCGCCAAAGTGCCTGGTAACGCATTCTTCAGGTGTCTTGACTCCGGTCAGATTGATTTTTCGGTTCCACCTGAGAAGCAGATCCAGATAGGTCTTGATCGACTGAAGCTGGGTAGGGGAAGGGCTTAAATCGTAGGGGTGGAGAAAACGCGCGATTTCGTCCGGTCTCATGGGTGCCAACCCGTCCGTATCTTACTGTCTGCCGAAGTTGGCCACAAGACGTTGTGCGCGATGGAAACGGCCCTACCTGGAGGAACCCCGATTAGCCGAAAATCTTTAGGGCGGCGAAGAGCAATCCAGCGACGGCTATCTGAGCAAGCAGCATCTTGTTGACGGCCGAGTTGATCTCTGCCCGCAACTGGGCGGTGGCAGTGTCTATCTCGCCTCGCAACTGGGCGGTGAAGGTGTTGATCTCTGCCCGCAACTGGTCCGTGGCGGCGTTGATCTCTGCTCGCAAATGGGTGGTGGCGGTGTTGATCTCGCCTCGCAATTGGTCCGTGGAGGTGGAAAGTTCGGCTTTGGTTACCGTAGATTCACCACTGGAGCGGATCGCCTGCACAATGGCTTCGGCTTGTTGAGGTTTTAGGCCGGCGGCTTCGAGTGAGCGGGCGGCGGAAAGGGTATCGAAAGTTGCGCTGTTCATTTCGTTTCCCTCGTGGGTTTTCCTTTCTAGCTATATTACTATTTTTAGGTCCATATAGAATCCACTAATTTTCCACGGGTTAGCGAACCCCCCCCTTTAATCTGACTCCCGGGACGAACCGATGGGGACCGGCGGAGGTTCCAGTCCTGCCTTGGCCAGGATGAGGTAAACCACGAAGCCGGCGACAAAAGAGTAAACCGCAGCCGGTTGCAGCATCCTTTTCAGGTCTTCGGGTAGGGGTAAGAAGGGCAGAATCCCCACCAGGAACCCTACCGCCCAGGCCCCGTAGCCGGCCCAATTGATCCCCTTGCGAGGGCCTGGCCACTTCCCTCCCGAGAGTAGGTAGTCGGCGACCATCGCGCCGCAGGTGGGCCCAAACGACGCTCCCACGATGGTAAAAAATCCAACCAGATTGGCGGCAACGCCGGTAATGGAAAGAATCGCCGCCAGGGTGACGGCCACCATGGTCGAGGCCATGCGCGGGATCGCCGGGAGCATGGTGCTGAAGCTGTTGGAGGCGATGAAACTGGAAAAACACCCGGGGGCCACCGAAGCAATGGCGAACAGCAGGAACATGCCGGTCGCGAGCGGACCGCCGATGGATTCGATGGCGGTCCCGAATTGGAAATCGGGCAGCCCGGAGGTGAGGCCATGCGCCCCGGCCACGCCCGCCAGTGTCAATCCTCCGACCAAGACAATGGGCACCGTAATTCCAAAAAGGCCGCCCCGGACGATGTCGCCCTTATGACGGCTGTTCAGGCCAAAGTCGGTTCCGGCGGCTCCGGCGGTAGCGAAGAATCCAATCACGACTTGAATCATCATGATGACACCGAGCGAGGGGTCGGGGTCGGCGGGTTGGTAGGCGGCGATCCCCGAGGAGGTCTTATAGAAAACAGCCAGGATGATCAGAAGGGGAACAAAGTTCAGTACCGTAGCCACGCGGGCCACGTAGTGAATCCCTTTCACCGCTATATAGCCCAAAATATAAGCCCAGGCGAGAGAGATCACCGCAAAGGCGAGGGTCATGGGTTGTGAGTTTGCCTGGAAACCCTTGAGAATGAACTGAGTGGCAAAGAAAGTCCCTACGGCGAACCAGCCAATCTGTAGCAGGCCCATGAGCAGCCCCGGCATCAGGTAACCCCCGCGGGTCCCGAAGGTGGACGTCCCGACAATGTAAAGCGGGAATCCGGTCTTCATGCCGAGCACGGCAGGGACATAATAAAAGAGCCCGTAGCTGAGCAACCCCGCAACCACCAGGCCCACCAAACAGCCGATCATACCCACTCGAGTCAGGGTTTCGGTTCCCAGACCCTGATAATAGCCAATCCAGAGGAATATCCCGGCATACGTGGGAGCGATGTTCCGGTACCACCCGGCCCGGTTCGTGGGCGAATTCGGCGTGCAAGATTGGATGTAGTTGGGGAGAGCTTGAGAGGACATGGGTATTTTTTTCTCCGACAAGAAGTTGCTGAATCTACCGGGAATGGAAACATGCCATCATAGAAAGACTTGTGCCGGAACGCAAGCGGTTCGTGAGGGAAGGAGTGAAGGAAGCCGGAGTCCTGGGGATGAGACGCGGGCCGGATCCAGGGTTGGAGGGCGACGGAAATTTCTAGGAGCCGGTGCTGCTGTAATTCCGGACTCCGTGATGCCACAGCCAGAGCGCGAGAGAAAAAAACAGGGCCGCGACGACCGGGGCGGCGTAAAAATACGATGCGAAAGCTTCCCGGCCCAGGAATCGTGTCGTGGGATAGAAGGAGGCGAAGGCGAACGGGATGATCCAGCTCAGCATGAATTGGATAAAATTATTGTAGATGGTGATGGGATAGCGTCCGAAGGTCAACATATTGAAGACCGGCGGCACGATCCCTACCCGGTCTTCAAACCAGAACGACACGGTGGTCAGGAGAAGAAAAACCGAAATGTAGATCACGGCTCCCGAGGCCACCATGATGAGAAACCATGCCATGTCGCTGGCCTCCCAGACCAATCCCAGCCGGGTGGAGCAGAGGGCCACGACTGCGAGTCCCGTTACGACCTCCTGCAAGGACTCGAGGCGAAACTTCTCGAACAGAATCTGAAAAAGGGAACTGACGGGCCGCAACAGGACGCGGTCGAAGCGCCCCTGGATAACGTATATATTACTGAAATCATAGAGGTTCCAGCTTAGCACGTTAAAGAATCCCAGCGGCAACAAGGAAAAGCCATAGAGAAAGAGGACCTCGTAAAAGGACCAATCCTGCAGGCGAGGAATCTTCGAGAACAGCACCAACATGAAGCCGAATCCCAAAATCGTCGCCGTAAGGGAAGCGATAACAGCGATGAAGAAGTCGCCTTTATAGGCCATACGGACCTTGGAGTATTGGCCGAAATATTGGACCAGCAATCGCAGGTGACGACCCATGGGCGGGTTTTCAGCCTCCTTGAATCGTGATCTTTTGGCTGGACCATTTCCAGAGCAGGTGGCCCAATCCCAGCAGCGCGAAAATCCAGAAGACCTGAACGGCGAGAGTCTGTAGTATTTTCCACCCGTTGGTCTTGCCCAAATAGAGGAGCACGGGAGCAAAGCTGATATAGGGGAACGGAAGAAGCTCCAGAAAAGCCTGCGCCCACTCGGGGAAAAAAGTGATGGGAAGAAGGAGTCCCGAAAACAGTTCCAGCAGGAAATATTTGGCCCTGAGCAGACCCAGAATCGATTTCAGGCGCAGAGCGAACGTGCCGACGCAGAAATTGACTCCCGCCACCAGGAAGAAGCTGAACAGGACACTCAGGAGAAAGGCGGCCAGGTGAAGGAGGCTGGCTGGGGGTCGCAGTGGAAACACCCAGGCCAGCAGCAGCGCCGTGGGTATGGTCAGCAGCAGGAGCCGGAAGCAGGACTCTCCGAACGCCTCGGCGACGTACATCCATTGGATATTGGCCGGCTTGATCATGTCCATGGCGAGGGTCCCTTCGATAACCTGAGAGCTCATGTCCTGGTCGATGTTGTTGTAATAGAAAGAGCGGATGATCCAGCCGACGGCCACGTAAGTGAGCATCTGGGAAAAGTCGAATCCCTCGACGGATTCTCCATGCTCCAGCACGGCCTTCCAGATGAAGTAATAGACCGAAACGTAAATAAAGTAGCTGACAATGCCGGTGTAGTAACGCAGCCGGTAGGCCATGATATCGATGAAGCCGACCCGCGCAAAAGACTGAAATAGCTTGACTTCTCGGATACGAGACAGGCCCATGGAAAGTCTAGTCCCTGGCAGGAGAGGCGCTGCCGAATTCGGCGCGACCCTCGTAGATGCGTTTCACAAGGTCCTCGATCGACTCTTCCTCGATCACCAGATCGCGGATTTCGAGGCGGTTGACGATTTCCCGGATCAGCTCGGCGGTGGAATGTTTCTGCCGGTCGAATCGCAGAAGGTAGGTGAGGTCATCCAGCCGGCTGCACCGGACGCCGTTGACGGCGAGCTCGCTCGCCCGCCCGGCCTGTTTGCGGTCCTTGAGGAAGAATTTGATCTGATTGAACCGAGTCATGCGGTCTTTGAGTTGCTCCAGAGGCCCGTCGAACAGGAGCTTCCCGTTGTCGATGATCATGACGCGCCGGGACAGCTCCTCGATGTCGGAAAGGTCGTGCGTGGTCAGGAGGATGGTAGTTCGGTACACGCGGTTGATCTCTTTGAGAAATTGCCGGATGTGGTGTTTGGCCACCACGTCGAGCCCGATGGTGGGCTCATCGAGAAACAGGAGAGGTGGGTTGTGGAGCAGCGAGGCGGCCAGGTCGCACCGCATGCGCTCACCCAGACTCAGTTTCCGCACCGGAGTGTGAAGGTATTGCCGAAGCCCCAGAATTTCGTCGAATACTCCCAGGCGCTCCTCGTAATCCTTGCGCGGGACCTCATAGATTTCCCGCAGGAGCTTGAAGGATTCGATCACGGCAATGTCCCACCACAGTTGGGTGCGTTGCCCGAAGACGACCCCGATGTGCCGGGTGTAACGTTTGCGGTCGCGGGAGGGCACCATGCCATAGACCTGCAGACGTCCGCTGGTCGGCACCAGGATGCCGGTAAGCATCTTGATGGTGGTGGATTTTCCGGCGCCGTTGGGACCGATGTAGCCCACCATTTCGCCCGGCTCGATACCGAAGCTGATGTGATCGACGGCCCGGACGGTGCGATATTCGCGGGCGAACAGGTCTCGGATCGCGCCCAGCAAGCCTTCACGGCGCTCGAAAGTCCTGAATTGCTTATAAAGGCGTTCTACCTCAATCAGACTCGGCATGGGTTTTGCTTCCGGGCTCGAAATAGCTCCAGGTGGCTTGCAACCTTCCCATAGTAGCACTTCTTCTGTTACCCGCGGGGGCCGACAAATTCTCGCAGCGTTCGGTGGGCGACCTCGCCCGCGCAGGTTCGATTTGCATCCGTGTCCTGGGTAGAGTCATAATGACACTTCGCCCGAATATGAATACGTGAGGTGCCTTTGCGATGAAGCCGATGCGAGTGGGTCGAACGTTGGCAGCCGGACTCCTGTTTGGGCTGTTCGCGGCTGGGTTGGCCTGGGCCGCGGAAGTCAAGATTCCGCAAGTAGAATTTCAGGACGTGCGTCTGGAAAACGGGTTGCGGGTGATTCTGGTCGAGGACCACTCGGCCCCCGTGTTTTCGATCTGCATGACCTACAACGTGGGGTCGCGCCATGAGAGGCCGGGCCGGACCGGCTTTGCGCATCTTTTCGAGCACATGATGTTCAAAGGCTCGGAGAATGTGGGTTCCGGGGAGCATTTCGTCCTGATCTTCAATAACGGGGGAAGCATGAACGGCACCACCAGCGAGGACCGGACGAACTATTTTGAAGCGCTTCCGGCCAACCAGTTGGATTTGGCGTTGTTTCTCGAATCGGACCGGATGCGCTCGCTGGACCTGACGCAGGAGAACCTGGACAACCAACGGCACGCCGTTCAGGAGGAGCGGAGATTACGGGTGGACAATCAGCCTTACGGTAAATCCATGCTCGAGATCGATAATCTGGCCTACGACAACTTTGCCTACAAGCATTCCACCATCGGTTCGATGGCCGACTTGGACGCCGCCACTTTGGACGACGTGCGGGAATTTTTCCGCGTCTATTACGCGCCCAATAATACCGTGATGAGTTTGGTGGGGGATTTTGACGCGAAAATCTGTTTGGAAAAGGTGAAGAAGTATTTTGGCGATATTCCCCGCCAGCCCGATCCATTACAGCCGGAAATCGTCGAACCGGAGCACTACGGCGAGCGCCGGACGACGATCCATGATCCTCTTGCGAGGCTGCCCCAGATTCTGATGGCTTACCATATTCCGCGCGGGAACACGCCGGAAAATTACCGCCTGGCCGTGTTGGACCGGGTGCTGGGGCAGGGGCGCAGCTCGCGCTTCTACCGCCGTCTGGTGAAAGAGAAGCAGTTGGCTCGGAGCACCTACGTGCAGGCGGATCGGAGACGCGGGCCGAGCCTGTTTTACATCCAGGCGATACCACGACCCGGCGTTGCCATCGCGGACCTGGAAAAGGCCATCCTGGAGGAGCTCGCCGACGTGCAGGAAAACGGCGTCACCCAGCCGGAACTGGAGAGAACTCAGGCGCAGATTCGCCGCCGGTCGATTCTGGGTCAGCGTTCTTCTCTATCCATGGCCGTGCGGCTCGGCACCTACGCGGTTTTGTTTGACGACCCTCATTTGATCAATACCCTGTTCGATCACTACGCCGCCGTGACGCGGGAGGCCATCCAACAGGCGGCCCGCAAGTACCTGATACCCCAAAACAGGGCCGTGGTGGTGACTTTGCCGGCGGAGAAATCGCGGTCTTTAAGCGCTTCGAGACAGTAAGGAAGGACTTATGAAACGGATGCAAGCACTGGGTGGATGGTGGATTTGGGTGACCCTGGTGGCATGGCCCTTAATGGGGCAGGCTCCCGGCGATAAGGCCGTGTCCCTGAAGGGAGCGGTGTTGAAGGGCCGCGCGCCGGTCAGTCGGGAAATTCTGCGCGTCCAGCTTCTGCACCCGCAGCAGCGGCGCCTTGCCAACGGGCTGCCGGTCCTGATTCTCGAAGATCATAAGCTGCCGACGGTTGATTTCCTGCTGCTGATTAAAACGGGAGCGTTGTCGGATCCCCACGAGCTTCCCGGGCTGGCCCGGTTCGTTGCCGCGCTCCTGCGCGAGGGCACCCATCGCCGGACCAGTGAGCAGATGGCCGAGGAGGTGGACAATCTGGGAGCCGTGCTGGAAGCCGGAGCCTCTTTTGGGTCCAGCAGGTCGCGGATTATGGCTTCGGGGCTGGTGGAAAATATCGACCCGATCCTCGATCTGTTCAGCGATATGGTGACCGACCCCACCTTTCCGGCCGAGGAGCTGGAGAAGTTCAAAAAGCGTGAGCTGGCCGACCTCCGGCAGCAGCGGTCTTTTCCGAACTTTCTGGCGAGGGAGAAATTTCACCAGGTGGTCTATGGAGAATTTCCCGCTGCGCAAATCTCCTCCACACCCGACTCGGTCGAGCGGGTGACTGGGGAGCACTTGCAAGAGTTTCATTCCACCTATTACCGCCCCAACAATGCGCTGCTCGGCGTGGTAGGAGACGTTACGCCCGCAAGCGTGATGCCGCTCCTCGAGAAATATTTTGGAGGGTGGCGGCCGGCCCCGGTCCCGTCGGCCCCGCTTCCCCGGCTGCCTGCGGCTCAACCCAAGACGATCCATCTCATTGATCGGCCCGGCTCTGTCCAGACGAGTCTCTACGCGGGCACCCTGAGCCTCTCACGACGGGACCCCGATTACATCCCCTTCAGCGTGATGAATCGCGTTCTGGGTAGCGGGCCGAGCTCCCGGCTTTTTCTCAATCTCCGCGAGGATAAAGGATACACCTACGGGGCTTACACCCGGTTTCGGCCGGAAATCTATCCGGGTCCTTGGGCCGCGGGGACCGATGTGCGCTCGGAGGTGACCGGTCCCGCGCTGGGCGAGCTGATGGCGGAATTTCGGCGCATTCGGGAGGAGCCGGTCCCGGCCTCGGAGTTGGATGATGCGCGGCGCTCATTTATTGCCGCCTTTGCACTCCAGCTCGAGCGACCGGGGGTGGTGCTCGGCCACTGGCTGAATGTGAACTATTATGGCCTTTCCGAAGATTATTGGGACCGCTATCCGGAAGCCGTGGCTGCGGTGGATGTGAAGCTGGTTCAGGAAATGGCCCGGAAGTACGTGGACCTGGACCACCTGCAAATCGTGGCCGTCGGCGACAGCGCCAAGATCAAGGAAAAGCTGGAAGAATTCGGTCGTGTCATCAGCTACGACGTTGAGGGACAGCCGCTTACCTCTCCATAATTCCCTTTCATTCTACAATTCGAGACGAGGAAATCTCCCGTGGGACGGGTTCAAAGGGGGCGAGACCCGGAAGCGCTCGACCCGTCCACGGGTGATCTGACCACGCTCGTCATCGGGTGGCGCAAAGCGACTTTTTCTGTGGGTTCACGATCTTGATCCGCATGTTCCGGACGGAAGTCTAGGCGGGAGTGGGCGGTTGTCGCCGGCGCGCTCGTCGCCGGGCCGGCTCGCGCCGCAATTTGGCTTGGTGCTTGGTCAGTTCACGCAACAACTCCCCGAAGGAGTGCTTGAGGGCGATCAGGGGACGCGGGTCTTCTTCGCTGGCATTCAATTGACCCGAGGGCATGTGGAGCGTTACCGACGCGACGAACCGCGTCACCGAGCGCGTCCGGCGGACCAGACTTACATGGAGGCTTAACAGGTCCGGATCAACCTTCTTCAGCCGTTGCGCGAGCTTTGCCTCCTGCCGGTGCAATTCACGCTCGATCGTTTTATGATCGGGAAGGTCGTGGTAGCTCACATGAGTTTTCATGGGTGCGCTTCTCCTGCCTCGAACCGCTTTGGGATGGCCTCTTACCGGAATCCAATCTCAGCGTCCCAGCGCCTTTCTTCCGGCGTCGAGCACTTCCAGGATTTGTTCGACATCAAAGACGCAGCCGCCCCAGGTTCCGCCGCCCACGTTCTGGAGCGCGGCCCACAGACGAGTGTCCGCGGGTAATTCGGCATCCGGTCGCAGATCGGGGCGGGGAGGCCGACCCGCCAGCACGCGGGTTCCCTGCTCGGGACCGAAAATCTTATCACCCTGCCCCACCAAGTCAACGCTTCCTTCCAGCCGATTCCGGTCCACGACGATTTGAATCCGGTCTCCGTCCCGAACTTTTCCCAGGGGACCTCCTGCCAACGCTTCCGGTCCGACGTGCCCGATGCAGGCGCCGGTCGAGACGCCGGAAAAGCGGGCGTCGGTGACGACCGCTACTTCCTTCCCGAAAGGGAGGTAGCGGAGCGCAATGGTGATCTGTGCGATCTCCTCCATGCCGGTCCCCATCGGTCCGCGGCAGATCAAGACGATAACGTCTCCCGGGTTGATCCGGTCCGGACCGTGCGATTTGATGGCCCTCATGACGGCCTTCTCTTGGGTGAAGACCCGCGCCGGGCCGACCTTTCGATACACGCCGTCGGGATCGACTACGGAGGGATCCAGGGCGGTGCTCTTGATTACCGAGCCTTGGGGAGCCAAGTTGCCCCGAGGGAACGTGACGGTACTGGTGAGGCCGCGGTTTTTTGTCTTCTCCGGGCTCATGATAACATCATCGGGATCGACCTGGTCGCGCTCGGTGAGCAGCGCGCGGAGTCTCTTCCTTCGCTTTGACTTTTCCCAATCGTCGAGCAGCCGTTGCAGCCTTTGGCCGGAAACGGTAACGACTTGTTCGTCCAACAGGCCCAGTCGCCGCAGATGCAGCATGACTTCGGGAACGCCGCCGGCCAGAAACACGCGCACGGTGGGGTGATTCACCGGCCCGTTCGGCAGCACCGAGACCAGCCGCGGCACCTTTTGGTTCACCTGGGCCCAATCTTCCACGGTCGGGCGGGCCAGGCCGGCGGCGTGGGCAATCGCCGGCAGGTGCAGCAGCAGATTGGTGGAGCCGCCAAAAGCGGCGTGAACGACCATGGCATTGCGAACGGCTTCCGGGGTCAGTACGTCCCGGATGGTGACGCCTCTCGACTCCAGGTACGCCAGGGCCCGAGCCGACCGCGAGGCCATATCCAACCAGATCGGCTGACCCGAGGGAGCCAGCGCGGAATGGGGCAAGGTCATGCCCAGCGCCTCTCCCACCACCTGAGAGGTGGCCGCCGTGCCCAGGAACTGACAACCTCCGCCCGGCGTGGCGCAGGTATGGCAGCCGAGGTCCGAGGCCGCTTCCAGCGTAATTTCTCCGTGGGCGAAGCGGGCGCCGATGGTTTGGATTTTCGCCGCGTCCTCCCCTTGGGTCGGAGGCAGGGTGACGCCTCCGGGCACCAGGATGCAGGACATATCCCGCATCGAGGCCAGGGCCATCATCATGGCCGGGAGTCCCTTGTCGCAGGTGGCCACGCCCATGACGCCGTTGCGGGTGGGCAGAGACCGAATCAAGCGACGGAAGACCTGCGCGGCGTCGTTTCGATAAGCGAGGCTGTCGAACATGCCCGGCGTTCCCTGCGTCCGGCCGTCGCACGGATCACTGCAAAAGCCGGCAAACGGAACATACCCCATGGCCTTCAGTTCCTCGGCCGCTGCCCGCATCAACAGGCCCACCTCCCAATGACCGGTGTGATAACCCAACGCCACCGGCCGGCCGTCAGACTCTCGAATGCCCCCCTGCGTGCTCAGGATCAGGAACTCTTTTTGATTCAGCGCCGCGGGATCCCAACCCATGCCGGCATCCTGACTCAATCCGAACAGGTCGCCGCTGGGCCGGTTCCGCAGCATCTCCTCGGTCAAAGGCAAGCTGCCGGGAGGACCGGGGGCTCGGGTCTCTATGGCCAGGATTTCGTCGCGCTCACCGAGCCAGTCGGTAAAGGACACGCGGCCGGCGGTGCCTTGGGTCTTCTTCTCCATTCTCTCTTCTCCTGACGAATTCACCGGGAAATGTACGCTTTCCAAGGTGCCCTATTATATCTTCATCTAAGTTCGGCAGGCTCTTTATTGAAGGCAAAGATTGCATCGACATTTCGGATAGTTTTGGGAAAATATTGGGAAACAACGAGGTAATTATATGGAAATGAAATTTCTATCAAACCCTGCCTTCAATGTGTTATTATTTTATAATATACACTTTTATAAGGCTATGAAAGAACAGTGTTCTATATTTAATAAGAAATGAACCTGTAATATTTGGGTATATATGATCCGCTACGAAATGCCCGATCATTGGATTCGGTACGATCACGGTGCCATCGCTAGGGAGTTGGCAGAGGCCAAGGCAGCGCTGATAGCCCTGAAGACGATGCCATACCAGAAAGGATGGGTTGAAGAACTGCAGCATCAGCAATTCAAGCGCGAGGTCGCAGGAACATCAAGAATCGAGGGAGCAGACTTCACCGAGCCTCAACTGGAGGCGGCATTGAGCGAAAATCCCGACCAGCTCTTCACGCGGTCGCAACGGCAGGCGCATGCAGCCGTCCAGGCGTATCGATGGATTGCCACCCTCCCGGATGATCGGCCTGTTGATGCCGACCTGATACGCCGACTTCATTCGATCATTGTGACCGGGGCTGACGACGATCATTGTCCACCCGGGAGAATACGAGAGCGTGAACAAAACGTCGTTTTTGGAGTTCCCCAGCATCGCGGCGTGCAAGGCGGCGAAGAGTGCCGAAGGGCTTTTACCCGTCTATGCCAAGCGGTTCAGCGGGAGTTTCAGGACCATGACCCACTCGTTCAGGCGTTAGCTTTACACTACCATTTCGCGGCTATGCATCCGTTTCTTGACGGGAACGGTCGAACGGCCCGGGCTTTGGAAGCTCTGCTGTTGCGTCGCGCGGGGCTCCGGGACGTTTGCTTCATACCGATGTCGAACTACTACTATGAAGAAAAACGGGAGTATTTGACTTCGCTCGCGAGCGTTCGGGCTGGCGATCACGACCTGACCCGCTTTCTTGCGTTTGGATTGAAGGGTATCGCCATTCAGTGCCATGAGCTGCTCGCCCAGATACGGACCCAGGTGGCAAAAGCGTTATTCCGGAATGTCATGTTTGATCTGTTCCATCGGCTTCGGACCCCTAAAAAAAGGGTAATTCTTGATCGGCAACTGGAAATCCTTAAGCTGCTCCTGAACAAGCCAATGCGGCTTTCCGAACTCGTGGATGCGACGCATGGCCTTTACCAGTCATTGAAGTCGCCCTCGAAGGCTCTCGTAAGAGATTTGAACCATCTGATCCAGTTGGGGGCCATTGAAGGAGAGAGATTACCTGATGATCGCATCCGCTTAGAAGTACGGTTGTCATGGCCAACCGAGATCACCGAAACCGAATTCTTCAAGCGGATCAAGAATCTTCCCAAAGCAAAGACCCACTCCATGCTCCAATACTAATGCTCAATGGCAACCTTCACTCGTGACCGAAGCCACCGTAACGGTCTCTCCGTTTTGGTGCGAGCGCGTAGCGGCGGCAGCGATGCGCAGAGCTTCCACCCCGTCCCGGATGGTCACGGGCGGTGGACGGTCTTCGACCAGATTCCGGCCAAAATTGCGCAGCTGATCCACATAGGCGGTCCCGAAGCGCTCGGGAAAGAAAGGGACCGTGTCGTGCGAGACGTTGTTCTTCTTCATCACCAGCAGGGGGGTTTCCCGGAGATAGCCGACGCGCAACGTGCCTTCCGTGCCGAGAATGTCGGTGATGATGTCGTACCCGTAGAGGCCGTTGCGGGTTATATCGACGACTCCCAACGACCCATCGGCGAAGGTCAGCGTGGTGATGGCATTGTCGATATCTCCGATGGAGTCGAGTGCCCGATAAACCAACGTCGCACCGGTCGAGTGGACAGTCTTGACCTCGCCCATCATCCAACGGGCGACGTCGAAGTCGTGTATGCCCATGTCGATGAACAGGCCGCCGCTGTTGCTCGGGTGGACGTAATCGAGCGGTGGCAGGTAAGGGTCGCGCGAGGTGGATTTGAAAACCACGGCCCGGCCGATGACGCCGGCGTCGAGCTTTCGCTTGGCCTCGCGAAAGCCCTTTTCGAATCGCCGTATGAATCCCATCTGGAAGAAGACGCCGGACTTCTCGACGTGGCGGCGCATCTGCTCCGCCTGCTCCAGGTTCAATGCGAGAGGTTTTTCACAGAAGATCGGTTTGCCGCGGTCCGCCGCCGCCAGAACCAGGGAGGGGTGCGCGATGGCCGGGGTGGCAATGACAACGGCTCCGACCTCGTTGTCGTCCATCAGAGCGAAAGGGTCGGAGTAGGGGCGGGCGTCGGTCTCGGAGGCGACCGCCTGGAGCCGTGTCGGGTCGAGGTCGGCCACCGCTGCCAGCTCGATTTCGGGTATGGAGTAGGCTAGATGTTGGGCGTAGATTTTCCCCAGCCGCCCTAGCCCGCATAGGCCGACTTTGATGCGTCTCTTTTTCATTCCGTTCGATCCACGTTCTCCTTCCGAATCAGTTCCACTTTTACCGGGATCGACTCGGGAAGGGTTTCCCCTTGCAGGAGACGATGCGCGCTTTCGACCGCCAAGCGGCCCATCTCCGCCGGATACTGGGCCACGGAGGCTTGCAAGGTGCCCTCGCGAATGGCTTTACGGGCGTCTTCCACGGCGTCGAACCCCAGGACGGTGATTTGGCCTGTTTTCCCGGCCGCGGCAACCGCCTCGATGGCACCCAGCGCCATCATGTCATTGCAGGCAAACAGAGCGTCGATTTCGCGGTGGGCCTGCAAAATGTTCTGGAAGACGTTGAACCCTTGATCGCGCTCCCAATTGGCGGGCTGCGAAGCAACCACCTCGATGCCCGGCGAAAGCCCAACGGCATCCAGGAAGCCCCGCAGGCGGGAATCGGCCGTTTCGTGCCCCGGAATACCCTCCAGGACGGCTACGTTCGCCTTTCCGTTGAATTGGGCCACAATGTATTCCCCGGCGATGCGGCCGCCCTCGTAATTGTCCGACCCGATCGTGGTGGCAATGCGAATCCCGGCCTGCTGAGCGGCCGTGGGATCGACGCGGGTATCGACCACGATGACCGGAATCCCGGCATCGTTGGCTTGGGCGATGGCGGGGATAATTTCCTGGGAGCCGCTCGGGGTCACACAGATCGCCTTCACCTGGGTTTGAATCAGGTTCTCAATGATCTGCATCTGCTTTTCCACGTCCGTCTCGCGTTCGGCGGCCTGCACCACCAGATGGATTCCCAACTTGCGGGCCGTCTGCTCGGCGGCCGTCTGCAGGTCGATGAAGAAGGGATTATTCAGGGTTTTCAGCACCAAGGCTACGCGCGGCCCTGCCGCCGGCGGGTCATCGACGGCCCGGGTACATCCACCACCTGCACCGACCACTGTGAGGAGGATGAAGACAGCAGCTTTTTTCATGGGATTCATGGACCTCAGTTTCGTTGCCTTTTCAGGGTCGCGTCAACCAGAACGGCAACAATAATAACCGACCCGATGACGATCTGTTGCAGGAAGGAGGAGACTTCCAGCAGATTTAATCCGTTGCGCAGCACTCCCATGATGAGGGCGCCGATCAAGGTTCCCACCAGTGTCCCCTCTCCGCCCATCAAGCTGGTGCCGCCGATGACGGTGGCGGCAATGGCGTCCAGCTCGTACATCAGCCCGGCGATGGGCTGGGCCGAGTTCAGCCGGGCTGTCAGGACCACGGCGGCAATTCCGCTGGTCAGTCCCGAAAGAGTGTAGGCAACGGTCTTATGGAAATATACATCGACACCGGAAAGTTGGGTGGCTTCCTCGTTGCCCCCCAGAGCATAGGTATAGCGGCCCACCTTGGTTCGCGTCAGCAGGAAATGGCCGGCCAGATAGACTGCAACCATGAGAATGACCGGCATCGGGAAAATCAGGAATTTCCCCGTGGCGAGGGTGCGGAATTCCGACGTAAAGCCGGATACGGGTCGGCCGTTTGTAAAGAGCAGGGCCGCGCCCCGCGCCACGCTCATCATTCCCAGGGTCGCGATGAACGGCGGTATTTTACCGCGGGTGATCAAAAGCCCGTTCACCAATCCGCACAAGGCGCCCGTGACGAGTCCCGCGGCTATCGCCACCGCAAGGGGCAGACCCGCCTTGATCGCGGTGGCCATGACCACGCCGGCGAACGCCAGAACGGAGCCGACCGAAAGATCAATCCCGGCCGAAATGATAACGAACGTCATCCCGACGGCTACAATGGCGTTGATCGAAGTCTGCTGCAGGACGTTCATCAGATTTTGGCGGGTCAGGAAATAGGGGCTGAGCCCCCCCAGGATGGCGCAAAGCAGCAGCAGACCCAGCAGGGTTCCCAACTGCCGGATGTGATGCGTCAGAAAACGTGCCACGGTTTGTTGCAGCCTCATGGTTTCACGACTCCTGCCCCAAAGCGGCGCGCATGATCTTCTCCTCGGTCGCCTCCTCGGAACTGAACTCTCCGGCCAATCTCCCCTGGTGCAGGACCAGGATGCGGTCGCTCATTCCCAGCACCTCCGGCAGATCGGAAGAGATCATCAGAATGGCGGCGCCGGTCGCCGTCAGGCGGTTCATGATCTGGTAGATCTCCACCTTCGCGGCGACGTCGATGCCGCGAGTCGGCTCGTCGAAAATCAAGAGGTCGGCCCGGCAGGCAAGCCATTTGCTCAGCACGACTTTCTGTTGGTTGCCGCCGCTCAGGAACATCACCCGCTGCCCCAGGCCGGTGGTCTTGATGCGCAGCTCACGAACGAAGCGCTCGGCCAGAGAGGCCTCGGCTGCGGAATTCAGGATACCGGCCCGCGCCAGTCTATGCGTGCTCGGCAGGGTGATATTGTCCCGGACCGAAAGAGATACCACCAGACCCTGACTCTTGCGGTCTTCGGTCAGAAACCCGATGCCCAGCCGGATGGCATCGGCAGGTGATCGGGGCCGTACCGGTGTTCCCTTCACGAACAGGCGGCCAGAATCCACGCTGTCAGCACCGAAGATGGCCCGCGCCAATTCGGTCCGCCCGGACCCCAAAAGGCCCGCCAGGGCCACCACCTCCCCGCGGCGAACCGCAAAACTGATGTCCTGCAGACGCCGGCCGGAGTTGAGTCGCTCGATCCGCAGAATTTCCTCGCCGAGCGGAGCTCTCTTTTTGGGGAAGTGCTCCTTGAATTCCCGGTTGGCCATCAGACGTACCAGTTGCGGGACCGATACCTCGGCGATGGAGTGAGTGGCGATGGTCTTCCCGTCCCGCAGGACGGTCACGCGATCGCCGATTTCAAAAAGCTCTTCCAGGTGGTGAGATATATAGATGATGGAAACCCCTCTTTGTTGGAGCCGGCGGATGGTAGCGAACAACTGCTGGATTTCGGTGCGGGAAAGACCGGAGGTGGGCTCGTCCATGATGAGGATTTTCGCCTGGACGGAAAGAGCCTTGGCCACCTCCACAATCTGCTGCTGGGCCACGCTCAGGGAATGGACCGGCAAGCGTGGGTCGAGGGGCACGCCCAGTTCGTTGACCAGAATCAAGGCTTGGCGAAAGAGTTTCCGGGTATCGAGCAGCCCGGCGGAGAAGACCGGCTCACGGCCCAGAAAAATATTCTCCCCCGCCGAAAGCTGCCGAATCAGGTTGAATTCCTGGTAGATAATGCTGAGGCCGAGTTCCTGCGCGTGCCGGGGATTGCGGATATCGACCGGCTGGCCTTCGAGAAGGATTTCCCCCGCATCTTTTTGATAGGCTCCGCTCAGAATTTTCATCAGGGTGGATTTGCCGGCGCCGTTTTCGCCCAGCAGGACGTGGACCTCGCCGCGCAACAGCTCGAAATGAGCACCGTCAAGCGCCACGACGCCCGGAAAGGCTTTGCGAATGCCGCGAATCTTCAGTACCACTCCATTCGTCATAAGGGGTTCGTCGGACTGCCGGAATTTCCCGGTGAAAGCTTTCGTTAGCTACCTTATCTTCCGCGTCTTCCCCACCGAGGTCAAGCCCCGCAAGGTTTTGTCGGTGTCGAAGCAAGGCGCGGCAGGGCCCTTGCATCGAGTCAACCCGGACCCCGTGTGAAGTGCGATTACTTGTTATACTAACGGTACTGGACCGTCCCGGCGGGCGATGCGGGCGCGTCCTGGCTGCGAGGTGAGAGATGAAAGCGGCTGTGAAGCCCAGAATCAATTATCTTTCTCTTTTTCTGAGCAGCATCGAGCGGGTCGGCAACGCCCTGCCGCATCCGGCCACGTTGTTTGCGCTGCTGGCGGTCGCCGTGGTGGTGCTCTCGGAGGTGGCGGCCCGGCTGGACTTGAGCGCCGTCTATCCGGGAACCGGCGAGGTCATTCAGCCGGTCAGCCTGCTTTCCGTAGAGGGTCTTCACCGTATGCTGACCGGAATGGTGAAGAACTTTACCAGCTTTGCGCCGCTGGGGACCGTCCTGGTCGCGATGCTCGGCATCGGGGTGGCCGAGAGCAGCGGGCTGATCGGCGCGTCTTTGCGGCTGCTGGTGCTGTCGGCCCCGCGGCGGCTTCTGACTTTTGTGCTGGTTTTCGCGGGAGTGATCTCCAACACCGCGAGTGAAGTCGGGTATGTGCTGCTGGTCCCCATGGCCGGCATTATCTTTTTGGCCGCCGGCCGGCACCCGATTGCCGGTATGGCGGCCGCGTTTGCCGGAGTTTCGGGAGGCTACAGCGCCAATCTTTTTCTGGGCACCGTGGACCCTCTGTTGGCGGGCTTGTCCCAGGAGGCGGCACGGATCATCGACGCCGGCTATCAGGTGGATGCAGCCGCGAACTATTACTTCATGTTAGCCTCCACGTTCGTGATCGCCGCGGCGGGCACCTGGGTGACCGAGAGGGTCGTCGTGCCTCGCCTGGGCGAGTACCCGGGAGAGGAGAAGACGAATCGGTTGCAGTCCCTCACCGCCCGGGAGAAGCGCGGACTGTGGTTTGCCCTGGGGAGTGCCTTGCTTTTCGGCGTCGTTCTCTTGGCGGGGACCGTTCCGAGCGGCGGATTTCTGAGGAATCCGGAGACCGGCGGCTTGCTGCATTCGCCCTTCTTGCGCGGCATTGTGGCGTTTATTTTTCTCGGTGGAACCCTGGTGGGGATCGCTTACGGGGTGGGCGCGCGCACCTTTCGCAGCGATTCCGACGTGGTCAAGGGGATGGGCAAGGCCATGGAGACGCTGGGAGTTTACATGGTGCTGGTCTTCTTCGCCGCGCAGTTCGTAGCCTATTTCAATTGGACGAAGCTCGGGCTGATCTTTGCCGTGCAGGGGGCCGAGGTGCTGCGCGCCTCGGGGCTGGGAAGCATTCCCTTGATGGTGGGATTTGTGTTGTTTTCGGCTTTCGTCAATCTGATCATAGGCAGCGCTTCGGCGCAGTGGGCCCTCATGGCTCCGGTGTTCGTTCCCATGTTCATGCTGTTGGGCTATACGCCGGAGTTGGCTCAGGCGGCCTACCGCATCGGCGACAGCACGACGAACGTTATTGCCCCCATGATGTCCTATTTCGCCTTTATCATCGCGATTTTTCAGCGGTACGACAAAAAGGCCGGCATCGGAACGCTGGTCGCCACCATGCTGCCTTACACCTTGGTATTTATGACCTGCTGGGTGGTGCTGTTGGTGGGTTGGATGGTCTTGGACCTTCCGCTCGGCCCGGAGGCCCGGTTGTATCTGCCTCGATAACTTGAACTCTCTTTTCTCTCCCCCGCATCGAGAACGAAGGGCCGGATAAAAAGTATCCCTGCGAAAGTGAGGCGGCAGGGCTCGACGTATGGAAGCAGCGCTGGAACACTTGTTTGCAGAAATTCACTGGGGTCTGCTGGGACTGATCCTGGTCGGCAGCTTATTGGTTCTGGGTAAGGCGGCGGACTGGCTGGTGGATGAGGCGGTGGTGCTCTCGGAGCGCTCGCGGATTCCCAAGGTGGTCATCGGCGCCACCATCGTGAGCCTGGGAACCACCACGCCGGAAGCGGCGGTGTCGGTCTTGGCAGCCTTTCAGGGCCGGCCGGGGCTGGCTCTGGGCAATGCCGTAGGATCGATCATCTGTGATACGGGATTGATCCTGGGACTCGCCTGCGTCCTTGCACCCCTGCGGCTCGACCGCAAGATTGTCAACCGTCAGGGCTGGATTCAACTGGCCGCGGCTCTGGCCCTGGTAGCCGGCAGCGTTCCGTGGCGGTCAACCGGGCAGGTGTTTCGAACCGGCGGAGGGTTGCCGCAGGGAATCGGAGTTCTGTTTCTGGTGGCTCTGGCTGCTTATCTGTGGCTTTCGATTCGCTGGGCGCGCCAGCAGATCGACGCCGCGCCCCGGGAAGAGCAGGGGAAGGATGTAAAGGCTTCGACAGTCCTGGTCGTCTTGAAACTGGTGGGGGCGGTCGCGCTGGTGGTGGCCTCGGCCCAGGTGCTGATTCCCGCCGTGACCGAGGCGGCGACCAGGCTGCGAGTGCCGGAAAGCATCATCGCCGCCACAATGGTGGCTTTTGGCACTTCCTTGCCGGAGTTGGTCACCGCCCTCACCGCTGCGCGCCGGGGGCACGGGGAGCTGGCCGTGGGCAACGTGGTGGGCGCGGATATTCTGAACGTGCTGTTTGTTGCCGGAGCCGCCGCGGCAGTTACCTCGGGCGGGCTGGCAGCGGGGCGGCAATTCTTTGTGGTTCTATTCCCGATGATGCTGTTGATCCTCATCGTCTTTCGCGTCGGCATTTTTGTCTCGGGCGAGTGGATGGAACGGCGCTTCGGATTCATCCTTCTGGGGGCCTACGTTTTCTACATGGTAGTCAGCTATTTGACGCGCGGGCCGGGATAGCTCTGGCCGACCGACGAGTCCGGCCGCCTCCCTATGCGTCGGTTCCGACCGAGACCCAAGGCAAGGAGTTGGCTGTACGCACGCACTCATTGGCGACCCTCTCATCAGAACGTGTTTCGCACGCCCGCGGGAACAAAATAAGGAGTACAAGAGGGACTATCGGATCAATGCGGGGTGGGATAAAATGCGTTTTCCCCCCGGAATGAAAAAGGGAAGAGACCCCATTCCAGCCGAGCAGGTCTTTCGGCTCCGGAGGCATAAGAATGTTGCCAGCAATTCGCCGCCCAAGCCAACGGGTTGCGGTCTGCGCTCTTGCGTGCATCCTGGGGAGCGCTCCGTTGGCCTTGGCCCAGGTCAAAAACAAGTTTGATGTGCGAATTCCCATGCGCGACGGTGTCCATCTATCCGCCGATATCTGGATGCCGGCGGAGGCGGGCCGTTATCCGATCCTCTTGGTCAGGACACCGTATCTCAAGACTTCGGCGGGAAGTTCCAACCCGGAGCTGGGGGAGTATTACGCCCGTCGAGGCTATGTGCTGGTGGTCCAGGACACCCGCGGTCGGGGCGACTCGGAGGGGAAGTTTAACTTCCTTTTCACCGACGCGGAAGACGGCTACGACACCGTGGAATGGTTGGCCGTCCAGCCGTGGTCGAACGGCAAGGTGGGCATGATGGGGGCGTCCTATCTAGGGACCGTTCAGTGGCTGGCAGCCCGTGAGCGCCCGCCTCATCTGGTTTGCATTTATCCCTCCACCCCTACCGGGCGGCATTTCTACGGGGAGGGGCCCTACCATGGGGGAGCCTATATGGTGGGCATGATGCTCGGGTGGATTAACGGGACTTCGGGCCGCCTCATGCAGCAGAACGCCTCCCGAGTCGATTGGGACCGTATCTTCAAGCACCGGCCCCTGCTCACCATGGATGACGTCCTGGGGCGCCGCATGCCGCTCCATCGGGAGTTCCTTCAGCACCCTACGATGGATGCCTACTGGAAGCGGGCCATCTTGTCACCAGAGGATTTCCGCAAGATCAACCTGCCGGTTCTCCAGGTCACCGGTTGGTTCGATAACGATCAGGCGGGTACTTTCTATTATTGGGACCGCGTCAAGGCCCACTCCCCATCGAAAGACAAGCAGTATCTTCTCGTTGGACCTTGGACCCACGGCCAGGTTTTTCGCGGAGGAGGCCTTAAGATCGGCGAGATGGAATTCTCCGGCGATTCGGTGGTCGATATCAAGGCTCTTCACCTGGCCTTTTTCGATCATTACCTGAAGGGGAGCGCAGCGAGCTTCGATTTCCCGCGCGTACGCATCTACGTGACGGGTTCCAACCAGTGGCGGGATGAAACCGACTATCCTCCCCCTGGCGCACAATACCGGCGTCTTTACTTCCGCAGCGGAGGCCAAGCCAACACCCTCGCGGGGGATGGCCGGCTGAGTTGGGAAGCGCCGGGCGATGAGGCGCCCGACCGCTACATCTACAATCCGGAAAATCCGGTCCCCGCGGGGATCAAAGGTGCGCACCTGGGGGTGGATCACCGCACCATCGAGCGGCGGGACGATGTTCTGGTCTATACGAGCGAAGTGCTCCAGGACCCGCTGGAGGTCATCGGCCCGGTGTTTGTGAACCTCCACGCTGCCAGCGGCGCGCGGGACACCGATTTCACGGCCAAAATTCTGGACGTCCATCCCGACGGGCGGGCGATAAAACTGGGTCCCGTGCCGGCCGGCGTCCTCCGGGCCCGCTATCGAAACAGCTTTGAACGCACCGAGCTCCTGACTCCGAATCGGCCCGAGCCGTTTCGGATCGAGCTCTTTAACATCGGGCATACCTTCCTGCCCGGACATCGGATTCGGATTGAGATATCCAGTAGCTGCTTCCCGCACATAGCTCCCAATACCAATACCGGAAACCTGGCTGCCACGGACACCGACTGGAAGCTCGCGCACCAGACGATCTATCATGACAGCCAACGCCCCTCGCACGTTCACTTGCCGGTCATGCCGGGACGGTAGAGCGGGCGAGGACTCCCGGAGCGCCTTCAGCGGCCCATCCAGGCCGGAGAAAGTTTCCGTTTCCCCGCTGGAAACCAACCCGTCTCTTTTACGTTCCATGGACAGGCTCCTTCCTCTCACTCCAGTCCCGAGGGCGCTTCCAGACTGCGGCGTTCACGAGCGCGGAAGCGTTCATCGTTACTTGACAGGGTGTGATAGGCTCGGTTTTACTTGCAAGGCCATGGAAAAATTCGCAGCCAACCTGGGATGGACGGCAAGCACGGCGGCTCCGGCCCCAGACTGACATCTTGCCGGTTGCGGATGGAGGCATCGCGGAAGCGGGGAGCAAGACGATAATATAAGGACAGGATGGGACGTTCAGGGGGAAAAGAGTTGGGTAGGGAAGCGTGCCGCGAAGCGCGCGGCGACCTCCAGATGGCACCCGAACTCATGCTCGATCTCGCGCGCAGGGCGGCGGAGCTGGTAGTGGAACGGATCGAGAGCCTGCCCGGGGAAAATGCCTGGGAGGGAGATTTCCGGCAGGGGCTCGCGGCCCAACTGCTGGAGGATCCGCCCGAAGACGGCCGACCGGCGGCGGAGGTCCTTAGAACGGGCCGCGCGCGAGGTTCTCCCGGTCGCAACGCGGCTCGATCATCCCCGTTCCTTCGCGTTTATCCCGACGTCGCCCACTTGGCCCGGGGTGCTGGCCGACTTCATGGCCGCCGGGTACAATGTCAACCCATGCACTTGGCTGGTTGCCAGCGGTCCCAGCCAGCTCGAGTTGGTCGTCATCGACTGGTTCCGGCGCTGGCTCGGCAGCCAGCCTCGATGCCTTCGTCGCGGCGCGGGAAGCGGCGGGCCACCCCGAGCGCGCGACCGTGTACATGAGCGACCAGAGCCATAGCGCGCTCAGCCGCGCGCCGTGACCGACGACCGCGGCGCGGGATTCAATCCCATCGCGGTGTGCGCAAACGCCGGAGCGAGCAGCAACGGGGCCGTCGATCCGCTGGGGGCGATGGCGGACTACTGCTAGGCGGAAGGCATCTGGCTGCACGTCGATGCCGCGTATGGCGGCTTCGCGATCGTGACCGAGCAGGGCCAGAGGCTCTTGCGCGGGATCGAGCGCGCCGATTCGGTCGGGCTGGACGCGCACAAGTGGTTATTCCAGCCGTACGAGGCGGGCTGCCTTCTGGTGAAGGACGTACGCACGCTGGAGAACGCATTCGCAGTTCGGCACGATATCCTCCAGGACACGGTGTGGGGTGCGAACCACCCGAACTTTGCCGATTGCGGCCTGCAACTGAGCCGCTCGTTTCGGGCCTTGAAGGTCTGGATGTCGATCCAGACCTTCGGGATGGCCGCGTTCCGGCGGGCCGTGGCGAAGGGGATGGAGCTGGCCGCCCGGGCCGAGGAGCACGTCCGGGAGAGCCCGACCCTGGAGACCTTGAACCCCGCGTCGCTGGGGATCGTGTGCTTCCGGATCAACCCCGCGCACACCGACGTTGACGAAGAATCCCTGGAAAAGATCAACCGCAAGGTGCTCGCCCGCGTCTTTTGGGAAGGCCCCGCGTTCATGTCATCGACGCTTCTGCGGGGGACGTTTTCGCTCCGGCTCTGCATCCTCAACCACACCACGACCTGGGACGACGTGCGCGAGACCTTGGAGGTCATCGAGCGGTTCGGGAGGGAGGCGTTATCGAAAGGAAGGCACTGATGGGGGAGGCTTTCCCACTGCGGGGACTCCACCGGATGTTGTTGATAATGAAACGGATCGCAGCCTTCTGCATAGTGGGCGTATGGCTGGTGGCGTCGGCCCCGGCGGCGGCCCAGACCGAGTTCCAGTATCAGTACGGCCGACTCACGAACCCCTTCTCGGGCGCGAGGGAGTACACCTCCATCCTCACCGTGCAGAGTGCGCTGGGCTGGCGGTTGGGGGACAGCTTCTTCTTCTTCGACATCCTCGAGGATAGCGGTCATGATGGATTTAACGAAAAGGACCTCTACGGCGAGTGGTATCCAACCCTGAGCTTCGGCAAGCTGGCCGGCAAGCAGATCCGCCTGGGGCCGATCCGGGACTTCGCGCTCATCGGCGGTATCAACTTCGACGCGGACGCCAATGTCTTGAAGTACCTGCCCGGGGTGCGGGCATCCTGGCAGGTGCCGGGCTTCTTGTTCCTCAACACCGACTTCACCGCCTTCATCGACGCCAGCAGCGGTGTCGCGCAGGGTGGCGCTCCCCGGACGGGCGACAGCTTCATGGTGGACGTCAATTGGGCGCTCCCCTTCGCGATCGGCGGCCAATCCTTTGCGGTGGCGGGTCATGCCGAGTACATCGGCGGGACGACCGACGAGCTGGGCAACCCGGTCAGGGGCTGGATTCTGGCGCAGCCGCAGTTCACCTGGGATCTGGGCAAGGTGTTGGGAGCGGCGAACCATCTGCTGGTCGGAATCGAGTACCAGTACTGGCGCAACAAGCTGGGCACGGATAAGCACGACAACGTCGCCCAACTGCTGGTGATCTGGCGGCTCTGACGGACTATCTCCATGGACTTGCCAGCGTGCACGCTCGACAACCTTGAGCACCTCGTCGTGAGGCGCCGCAGTGGGTTGAAGCAATAAGCCATGAACGGATCAGGTCCCGCCGTGCTCGTTCACCGGAGTCGGCGGGCGAGAGGAGGAGAGCAGATGCCTGAACCTCGGAATGGACGGCGGAGTCACGGGGCGCCCGGGTCACGCCGTGCCGCTACGGCCCGCACCGCGTTGGCGGTGCTGGTGGTGCTGCTGTGTGCCCCGGCCGGTGCCCACGCGGCGGGGGGCGACGTAAACCAGTTCGTCTTCAACACCTTCTCCTTCCTCATCTGGGGCGGGCTGGTGATGTGGATGGCCGCGGGATTCACCATGCTCGAGTCCGGATCGGTACGCACCAAGAACGCTTCCGTCATCTGTCTGAAGAACATCGGTCTGTATGCGATCGCGGGGATCACCTATTACGTCATCGGGTACAACCTGATGTACACCGATGTCCAGGGGTGGATCGGCTCATTCAAGTTCCTCTATGGTCCGTCGGCCAACGAGATCGCGCTGCTGGGCGGCCAGAAGGATGCGCAGGCGGCCGTGATCGCCAATGGCTACTCCGTGATGTCCGACTGGTTTTTCCAGATGGTCTTCGTGGCGACCGCTGCTTCCATTGTCTCCGGTGCGCTGGCCGAGCGGGTCAAGCTGTGGTCCTTCTTCCTCTTCACGCTGGTGCTGACGGCTTTCATCTACCCGATCGTCGGTGCCTGGACGTGGGGCGGCGGCTGGCTGAACGGGCTCGGGTTCCAGGACTTCGCCGGATCGACCGTCGTGCACGGCACCGGCGGGTGGGCAGCGCTCGCGGGCGCACTGATCGTCGGACCCAGGCGGGGCAAGTTCCGGAGCGACGGGACGGTTCGGCCGACGCCTCCGTCCAACATCCCGGTGGTGACGCTGGGAGTTTTCATCCTGTGGTTCGGCTGGCTGGGCTTCAACGGCGGGTCGCGGCTGGCGCTCGGGAGTGCCGCCGACGCGGTGGCGATGAGCCACGTGCTGGTCAACACCAACTTGGCGGGGGCGGCCGGCGTCATCGCAGCCATCGCCGTGTCGAGGCCGATTCTCGGGCGGCTCGATTTGCTCGCCGGGTTGAACGGCGCCATCGCGGGACTCGTCTCGATTACCGCCGGTCCCGATATTGTCGAGCCCTATTGGGCGATCATTATCGGTGCCATCGGGGCCGTCATCTGCACCGCCGGCATCAAGCTGCTGGAGAAAATCCGGGTGGACGACGTGGTGGGCGCGGTGCCCGCCCATCTGTTCGCCGGCGCGTGGGGCACGCTCGCCGCCAGCATCGTTGCCGGCGGCAGCATCGGCGTGCAACTGCTGGGTGTGGTCGCCGTCGGGGCGTTTGCGTTCGGGTCCTCATGGCTATTGTGGATGGGGCTGGAGAAGACAGTCGGCGTCCGGGTGTCGCCTCGGGTCGAGCAGCTCGGCCAGGATGTCGCGGACCTCGGGATCGACGCGTACCCGGAGTTCGTGCTCATGCCGGAGCAGGACGACGAGCTCGACGCCGCACGGTGACGGATCGGGGGCGGGTCAGAACACGGCCATGGCGGACTGGCGGGAGTCACGGATCGGGATGATCTGATCGAAGCCGCTGATGTGGAAGACTTCAAGGATGTGGTCCTGCAGTTTGCACAGGGCGAGCTTCCCCTTGCTGGCTTGGAGCTTCTTCGCTGCGAGGAGGAGCACCCGCATGCCGGAACTGCTGATGAAGGCCAGGCGGCTGAAATCGACGATCAGGTGCTGTTCGCCGTTGCTGATGTGATCCATGACGATCGATTCGAACGCGCGCGCGTTCGCGCTGTCGAGGCGTCCGACCGGCAGCAGCACCAAGGCGCCTTTTTCTCGTTCTTCCGCGACTTCAATGTTCATCGATACACCTCTTGCTCGGGCCGAGCTCTATGCCGTGGCGGTTATTCCGATGCCGGCTGGAGATCGTGCTCCAACCTCAAACGGTTCTTGCCTCCCACGAACTCGTAGGAAATGCGGTCGGCGAAGCTCTTGACCAGATGCAGACCCAGGCCGCCTATCTCACGTGCCTCCAGTGACGAAGTGGTGTCCGGTTCCGTGTCGATCCTCGGATCGAACAGCTCCCCATTATCCTCCATCGTCAGGATCAGGACGTCGTGATCGACCCGCAGGCGGACCTCGATCTTGGGATCGGACGTGTGATCGAAGCTGCCGTGAAGCACGGCGTTGCTGATCAATTCGTCCAGAGCCAGGTTGATGACGAAGACTTTCGGCACAGGTAGCTGGTTCGCGTCCCCGAACTCTTCCACCCTAGTTGAAAGATTGCGGATCTCGGACAGCCGGGCTGTCAGGGTGAGGTGCAATTCCTTAGACATGCGATGATGCTCCTTGCCGGCTACGAGCCGTCTTATTTCAACAACATCCGGTGGAGTCAGGGAGACGTGTAAATCCTTAGACATACGATGATACTCCTTGACGGCTACGAGCGGTTTTATTTCAGCAACGTCCGGTGGAGTCCCCGCAGTGGAACCCCCACGATCCTCGGGAGCTCATCGTCGGTGCAGCACCAGGCAGGTCATGTCGTCCGCGGCCGCCGTGCCGGCCGAGAAGCTCCCTATCTCGGCCCAGACGTGGTTCACGATGTCCTCCGGCGATCGCCCCGTGGAACCGTCCAGGGTCCCCTCCAGCCGCTGCTTGCCGAACAGCTCCCCCTCGCGGTTCGTCGCATCGGTCAGACCGTCCGTATATAGAAACAGGGTTTCTCCCGGTTGAAGGACCTCACGCCGGCTCGAGTAGCCGAAGTCCTCCATCAGGCCCATCGCCAGCCCACCGGTCATGGGGAGTGTCCGCCTGGAGTCGTTACAATCTATCAGATACGCCGGCTCGTGTCCAGCGCAGACATAGTCCACCGCGCCGTTCTCGAGGTTGACGATGGCGAGCACGCAGGTGACGAACAGGCCCATCGGGTTCTGTCTGCACAGCCGGCGGTTCGCATCGTCGGCGATCGCGGAGATCTCGGCGCGCTCGGCGAACGCCGACTTGACCGCCGCCTGGGACGCCGCCATGAAGAGCGCGGCGGCGACGCCCTTGCCGGAGACGTCGCCGATGGCGAGGAACAGCCTCCTGTCCGACGGCTCCACGACATCGACGAAATCGCCGCCGACTCGCTGCGCCGGAGTCATCCGCGCGTACGCCGAGAAGTCCCCTGGGTTGGTCCTCCCTTCCCGCACCAGCGCGGCCTGCACCACCTTTGCCATCTCCAGGTCCTGATCCATCGCTTCCTGTGCGAGACGCAGGTGCTGGTTGCTCGTTTGTAGCTCCTGGGTCCGTTCCGCCACCAACGTCTCGAGCTGCTCCTCGCGGTTGAAGACCTGGACCGTCATGTCCGAGAAGACGCGCGCCAGGCTGCCGATCTCGTCCGATCTGCGGATCACCGGCTGCATGACTCCGTGGTCTATTTGCTGTCCCGTCTCCACCTGCCGCGCGGCGTCGGCGATGATCCCGATAGGATGTGTCAGCAATCGGGTGCCCAAGAGCGCGGCAACGGCGGTGAGAACGAGCAGCACGAACGCGATGAGGGCGGTTTTCCTCGCTTCGCTGCGCACCGCGAGCGCGATTTCGTCCAGGCTGACGGCGATGGCCAGACCGCCGATCAGGATCCCGCCGGCGTTGACGATCGGGGAGGCGACCCAGATACCGCGCTCGTCGGGCGACAAGAGGCTCAGGCTCGCCGCGCTGACCACGCGCTCCTGGTCCATCGCATCCTCCAGGAGCGCCGCGGCGTGGTGCTCGAAGATCTGCTGTAGGTTCACCGTGTCGCCACCGGTTTGCAGTTCCGCGCGCGGCGCGGCCGCCGCCAGCGCACGGTCGAGGTTGACGATCCACAGCGCCTGGAGATTGCGGGAACGGACCAGGACGTTCGCCTCTCGCTGGTACACGGAGTAGAGCAGATTGCCGGAGCTGCTTTCGATGGGAACGCCAACCTGGACCAAGCGTGGCGAGTCCTTCCCGGCAACCGTGACGTACTTGTAGGCACCGCCGGAGGCGTGCGGCGCGGTCGGGTGCAGCGCGACCCGCTCCGATGCGTCCAGCAGGGGGCCGAGATCCTCGAAGTGCGGCATGTTGACCGTGGCCGCGTCCGGGCTACCCTGCGGCAGGCTGGAATAGAGGGCGGTGCCGCTCAAGTCCGCAACGCGAATCTCGTCAATGGCGGTGGAAGCGACGATACGCCTCAGCCTGAGGTCAATATCGCCCCTCGTCCACGCGGCGGCCTCCGCGGCGGCGACGAAGTGATCCACCATCGTGGCTTGCGCCGTCATGTGCTGGCCCAGGATGCCTTCAATGACGGCCGAGACGTCGGCCCGCTGCGAGGCATAGACGTTGGTCAGAATCTCCTGTTCGCCGAACACGAGCTCATCGCCGACCTGCACGATCCTCGGCTGGTCAACGCCGCCGACGCCGACGTACTTGTAAACCTGCTGGTCGATCTCCCGCACCTGCGCCGGCTGCGTGATGAAGTCGTCGCCATCCAGGGGCGAAGCAAGCAGGACGTAGAACTTCGATGCCTGCGGCTGCACGGCAGGATCGGGATCGAAACGGAAGGGCGTCGGAGCGCCAGCCTTGTCCCGCACGTTGGTGAGATAGGCGTAGCCCTGATCGTCGGTGATCCAGAACTCGTCGAGCACGGTCTCCCGGGTGATGCTGTCCAGAATCCCGATGATGCGGGGAGGGTCGTATCCGGCGGCTTCGGCGGCTTCCACGAGATAGGCGGCGATGCGCGCCTGCGCCGTCATCGGGCCGTCGAGGGTCGCGTCCAACGTGCGCGCAACGTTGGCCAGCGAGATCTCGCCCATTTCCGCGAAGCTCCCGGACAGCAGCTCCGCCAGATGCACCGCTGCGGCTTCCGCCTCGTCACGCAAAGCCGTGGCGGAGTTGTAGAGTAGGGTCGCAGAGGTTACCAGGACCGTGACGGTCAGCAGCGCCGCAAGTGCGACGAACACACGGGCCGCCAAGCTGAATCGCTTCATGAACTTAGCCCGAAGAAGAAGTGGACGGCGAACCAGGAGGCATCCGAGTCATCCGTTGCTCTCCGCGGTGAACGTTCCACCCAGACGTTCCTTCTTCTTCACAATGTGAATGGGGTTGGAGCCGCAATTCCAAATCCCTCGCAAGAGCAAGAAGCATATCATGCTACCCCCTGAGGTCTGGCTTCACAAGCATATTGTTGCCTATGCAAGGGCAGTTTCACTCTCCGACCGCGGTGGGAAGCAGAAGAAGGCGGGATCATCCGAACGGGTTACGGGGTCCTGATCAAAAGGATTTTGTGCTTGCTGACTATAGTTCGGGAAACCACAATCGTCGCGCCGTCTGGCCCAGGATCGCAGCTCGGGCAGCTTCCTTGAGCGGCAGGGCATCGGTGAAGATCCGCAGATGCTCTTCGTAGCTGATCTGCGGTGTCCACAACTCACAGGGAAAGTCGCTTCCCCAGACGCAGCGCTCGGGCCCGAAGGCAGCGATGATTTTCAGACAGGTGTCGTGCAGATCCGCGCAGGGGTAACCGGTTGCACTGCCGATCGGCAAGAAGGTCAGTTTGGCATGAAGATTCCGGTGCCTGGACATCTTCAGGACCTGGGCAAGAATGGGTCCCAGCGACGGGCCGACCTCCGGGTAGAGACAATGGTCAAGGACGACGGGCAAATCCGGTAATTCGTGGATCAGGCGGTCAACCTGCTCGGCTCTATCCAGGTGCGTCAGCGCGTTGATGACGATGCCTTCCTCGAATGCGGTCTTCCATAGCGCGCGAACCCCGGGGTGGTCGAACCTCCCGTCGCGGGCAGCGATGCTCCGCATTCCCCGGATGCCGTACTCACGAACGTACCGGCTCAGCAGGCCGGGACTGTGGGGGTCGTCAGGGTCGAGGGTGCATACCCCGGCCGTCCATTCGGGAGTTGCCTTACTGCTGTCGCGGATGTAGCGATTGTCGAATCGGTAGAACGTGCTGGTCTGGATGATACAGGCCGCGGCGACGCCGTTTTGGCGGCTTTCCTGGCGGAGGTCCTCGAGAGAACCCTTGCCGCCCGGGGGACGTAGCGGCTTGTCAATCGGGGGGTAGCGGTTTTCGTCCGGCGAATAGATGTGAGCGTGGGTGTCAATGATGAACATGGAGTCTATCCGATTCGCATTCCCCGGGCTATCGGGAAGGCGCCGCCAAATACTTCCGGGTCGTTACTTTCGTCGGTTCGGCCAGGACCGTCAGACGGTCCAGATCGAACTCCTTGTACAGGTCCAGGCAAAACAGCTCCGGTGCGTCTTGAAATTGCACGGGCTTTTCCAGAAGGTAGCTTAGGCTTTGCATCCCTTCGTGAATCGTAATTTCAGAAAACAGATCGGGTTCGAGGGCCGATGCAATCAGCGCTGCCACTTGGTTTCGCATTCCGGTAACCTCGACCCGAACGTGGGGGTTGCCGGATTGGGATTGCATCCAATGGGCAATGGCAATCAACTGCGCGGCCTGCAAGCCAAGCGAACGATCTCCAATCCCGTGCACCATTTGCCCGTAAGCCCATGGACCGACCCTCCGCGTGGCGTCCGACCCGTGATCAGCAGGGCTGATCTCGTGCCAGGCGTCCCCCGTATAGATTAAATCGAGAGCCAGGACTTGCTCGCCCCGGTTCACTCGGTCCGACACTTCCACCGCCGCTTCACTCTTGCCCTCGTCATGCAGTACCAGAGTCACCGGGGCGTTGCGGGGGCTGGTGATCGCCTTCAACCAGACTCCGTTGGCGCTTAATCCGTTATCCATCTCGAAAAGATAGGATTTCGTCTCCAGTCCTCTGTTTTTGGTGTTGGCTGCCGACCAGGGGCGCTCCAGGCGGACGGGCTTGTGGCGAACCAACGTCTTGAGCTTTTCTCTCTCGGATGCGGACCACCTCTTCCGGTCGGCGGCCTCGGAAGGCACCGCTGGGCGAGTGATTTGTCTCCCGATCTGTTGAGCCAAACCAAGAATGGTCAGGTTGTCCTTCGGTAGTCCTACTCTCAACTCGTCAAAGCTCTTGATTTCAGCCGCCACGGGTATCTCGCCATGGATCAAAGGAAGACCGAAATGCTGGCTGAAGAATCGATAAGCCTGAAGCCGGTTATCGAGCAGATAGTTGTGAGTTCCGGGGTCGGTGTTCTCGTGCCAGGCAAACGCTTCTTCTTGGCCATACAAACGAAAGAAGGGTTGGATCGCGTCAAAGACCAACGGTTTGACCAACGGCGCTCGGAAACAACAATCGTCCTCGGCGTTATAGATCAGAAGGGTAGGACGGGGAGCCCGGAGGGCCGTCAAATGGGCGTAATCCTGACCAGCGAGCAGATCGGTCGCGGACTGTTCAACATCTCCCAGATCGCCGTACCATCTTACCTCGATCCTGGGTCGGAAAGAGGAGAAGCCGGCCACGGGAACCGCAACGCTTACCCTTTCATCCAGGGAGCTCAATAGAATCGTCTGCCACCCTCCACCGGATAAGCCGGTTAACCCCAGCCGGTTCGGGTCAACTTGCGGATGTTCGTACAGGTAATCGAGACCCTTACGCATGGCGAGATAAAAGAGTCCCAGTTCGTTTACACCTACCAGGTCAAGATGCGCACCGAACCAATGTTGATTCTCTTTTTGGCTCAGTTCCCCCATTCCCAGCCATTCGAGGTTGAGCGCAAGAATGCCCCGCTTGGCGAAATTGATGCACCGCTTTTGCTTGTATTCTATGGCTTTTCCCGGTGGGCCCACGTGGCCGTTTACGTTCAGGATCGCCGGCACCTTTCCGCTTGGATTCTCGGGTTGGTAGAGAATCGCGGTTGACTGGAATCGAGGCACAATCTCATAGCGGAGCTTGAGCACCCGGTATCCATTTCCCGATTCCATCTCTTCCACGACTTCAAATTTCGGGGGCGCGTTGATCCAATCCTCGGGCCATCCGTGAAACACAACCTCGTTCAATAAATGCCGGCGCAGACGTTTCGATTCGGCGTTCCAGCTTTGTACCGTGCTCGCAACGGGCGGTTCGGCGACACGGTTCAACAGGTATTTGCGCAACTGAAAAAGCGCAACGTCAGGCGAGAGAATCCGTTCGCCTAGGACGGCACCCACCTGCCGCGGGTCACTTTGTGCATCCGCAGACCGGATTCCGCCCAAGATCAGCAAGATGAATAAGCTCAGGGAAATACCGATAACCTTGAACGGGAGCACGGAACCTCCGCATAACGCCGATATGATCAGTAACATTACCGTTTTTGGAGAAGCCTGCCAAGCCCTTCCGGTCCGAGCCGTCCCCATAAGAAAAGTGGCACTACCCTTCAGGGTAGTGCCACTGGGAAATAGACAGGGTCCACGATAGGTCAGAAGATAATTTTCGCGCCCACCTGGATATTGCGTGGAGCGGTGACGGGTCCGACCCACCGTCCGAAGGTCGCTGTATTGGCCACGTCATAGCCGAAAGCCAGTGCGTTGCCCCAGGTTGCCCCGGACGAAAAGACGTGCCAGTTCCAAATATTGAAGAATTCTGCACGGAACTGGAAGCTGACGCGTTCGGTAATCGGCGTGGTTTTGATCAGTCCGATGTCGTGATTGTGATAACCGAATCCCCTCAGTTTGGAAACGCGAGGCCCCTGTCCGTAGTAGAAGTTAAAACTGGACGCGGACTCAAAAGCATTGATGTCAAGGAGAGGCCGTTGGGGGTCGAAGTTGCCTTTGTCCTGCAAGAATGGATTCGCACCGGAACGGACGGCGGGGATACAAGCCACGCGAAATTGCCCGGGCACGTTGCACTGGCTGGAACGGATAAAGAAAGGGATGCCCGACTGGACGCGCATAACGTTGGCCAGCTCCCAGCCTCCCAGAATCTTATCCACTACACCTCCCTGATTCAGGAAACGTTGTCCGTTGCCGAAGGGAAGTTCATAGACAAAGGCTACCGACAAAGTATGCGGTACGTCACTCATATCGTAAGCCTTATTGCGCTGGCGCTCGAAAGGAGAGATAGAACCCCCCTCTCGGCCCACAAGGGTATCCGCCTGGATATCGTTGCCGCTGCTCAGGTGCTTGCTAAAGGTGTACGAGGCGAGCAACCAGACCCCATGTGAGAATCGATTCTCCGCCTTGAACTGGAAGGAGTGGAAGGTGGAGTTGCCGGCGTTCTCGTTGTTGCCCTGCAGCACTCCGCAGTACTGGGGATACGGCAGAAGGGCCTGAGCCACGGTCGCGGGACACCCGGTCATCTGCTGGACCCAACCCTCATAAGGGATGGACACGCCGTTCAGCACGGTGTCGGTGGGCTGAAATTCGTCAAAGAGCGCCGGCCCCATGGAGAGAAGGGACGGATTCAAAACGTTCAGGGGGGCAACTCGGGACAGGACCCGGGTCCCCTTGTTGGCGACGTAGGCGGTACTGATGTAGAAGTTTTCCGTGAACTGGTGCTCGATGGTCAGGTTCCACTGCTGCGCATAAGACGGACGGCCGGCGTCGGACGGCCGGTACAACCCGATGCTCTGGCCGTTGCGGAACGTGCTGTCGATGAACGGGGGAGGGTTGGGGTTAGCGGGAAATCCATCCTGAAGAAGGAAGGACGGCGTGATTCCACCCTGCGAACTGCTGAGCGCAAAGTTGGAGTTGAATCCGTCCCGCCCGGGAGAGATGCCGGAAGTCCAGCTTGGGTAGGACAAGTTCAAGTAGAAGATGCCGTATCCGGCTCGAGCCACGGTATCCTCGGTCACGCGATAAGCAATGCCCACGCGGGGTGCAAAGGCCCGATGAGAGACACTGTCAGGGACTCGACGCCCGAAGCTGGCGGCTCCCCACTTGTCTCCTGCGAAGACCAGCCGTCCGGGGCGGCCGCCCGCGCCGGGATTCGCCCCCAGAGGATCAAAGAACGACAGATTGTCATATTTTTCGGTACTCGGGGTTGAGCGGTCCCAGCGGAGACCCAAGGTAAGAGTCAATTTGGGAGTCACCTTCCAGGTATCCCCGAAGCTGGCGGCAAAGTACTTCTGCCGGGCGTACTGCGCTTGCAACGTGGTAAAGTTCAGGCTGGCACTATCGACGGCTCCAAGCAGGAAGCTGGCCATGGCGTTCCCGCTGGGGACGCCTTGCAAGCCGGTGTTGAGCCGGCTGAAATTGAACGCCCCGGATTGATTATTCTTGTTGATTTCCTTGTCTTGAAGCGCCCGGTAGTCAACTCCGAATTTGAAGGTGTGTTTCCCCTTCACCCACGTCAGGAGGTCGTTGACCAGGTAGGCCGGTCGGGTCGTGTCAAAATCGGAATTGCAACCATAGCCGGCGTAATCGTCAAATCGAAGGGCAGGAGGCAGATCCGTGGCCAAAACGCCGCCGATCGCGGGCACTACGCTTGCATACTCATCCCCTAGGAGCTTGTTGCCCAGGCAAGAACCGATGGACAAGATGTCGTTATATCCTAAGTTGAAGTTGTTCAGAAGGTTCGGACGGAAGGTGTGGTCCCAGTTCAACCGATTGTGAAAATCGTAGTTGGGGGAACGGATTACGGAGGGATCGAGCTGAACCGGCAGATTTGAATTCGGATCAAACCCCGAGCCGTAATAGTGAATGGCCACTGCCACGTGATCTTTGTCACGCCACCAATGATCCACCCGGATATCTAATTTGAGACTGTCCGCAATGACGGTTGTGGTCCGGGGAACCGCCGGGATGAAGTTGTTCAACGGTCCCGACAAGGTTGGATCGGGGAGGTGCTGGAACCATTGGTGGGCCATGGAGTTCACCAATCTCGGGTCCGTATTGCAGATCACGTTCGGCTGCGGGTTGTTGACCGGATCGCAGCCCATAAACTGATCTCGCGTGAAGCCTCCCTGCCCGTCGGGCCGGGTCGTGGCGGGATCATAAATGGGGTCCGGCCACTCGCTGAAGTCACCCTGACGCATCTTCAAGGTGGGAATACTGAGAACCGGGGCGGTGACTCCACCCCGCAGCTTGAACCACTCCCAGTTCATAAAGAAATACGTTTTCTTGGTGCCCGACCAAAACACCTTTGGGATCTTGGCGGGTCCGCCGATCGTGAAGCCGTAGTCGTTTTCAAGGTCCGTGGGCCGATTGGGAACCCCGAACTGGCGGGCATTGAGCGCCGTGTTACGATGCAGCCAGTACAGAGTCCCGTGGAATTCGTTGGTCCCCGACTTGGTTACCGCCGTCAGGATCGAGGAAGTGGTAAAGCCATAGTGGGGCTCGTAGTTCGAGGTCAGTAAGGTGATTTCTTCAATGGCTTCGGGAGAGAAGGGCACTCCGGTGACCGCCAATTCGATGCCGTTCTGGCTGAGCGAGCCATCGACGATCGAAACGCCGTCCAGGAGCGCCTCGTCTCCTTCGTTGATGCCTCCGTTGACGCGGGTCTCAAAGTTCCGCCGGTCCTCACCCCCGGCTGAAATCACCCCCGGCAACAACCTCACAAAAGCCACGGCGGAGCGGCTGATTCCCCCCACGATCAGGGGAAGCTGATCAATTCTACCCGGAGGGACCGTTCCCTTTACCTCGGCCGTCTCCACATTAAGCTGCGAGGCGCTGGCCGTCACCTCCACGGTTTCGGTGGCGGCTCCCACCTCAAGCGGCACGTCTATGCGCACCTTCTGATTGAGGTTGAGCAAGATGCCTCGCTGCACATAGTCCCGGAATCCGGTGGCGGAAACCGTCAACTCGTAGGTACCCGCCAGCAGATTCGGAAAGGAATAAAGACCGTCCGTGCCGCTGGTAACCCGAACCACGGCGCTCGTGGTTACGGCTCGCAACGTTAATTCCGCCTCGGGAATCACGGCGCCGCTCGGGTCCGTCACCGTCCCGCTTAGGGAAGCGTTCAGACTTTGCGCCCCCAGGGGCACGCGGATAAAAAGAGACACAACCAAGAGAAACAGACCTAAAAGAGGGAATCTCTTCTTCGTAAGCATGCACTCCTCCTGTTGACCGACTTCACCCGACGTTTTGCTGTAGATGTGGAATGTTCCCGTGTTGGATTTCCCGTCACGGTTAGCTGTCTTGAGAGGCTCTTGAGATTTGACGAATGAATACTATAAGGCTGAATCGACTGTCAAGGACTATTTCGCCCATGCACTTCCCATCCGATGCACAGGCCCATGGATTCGCTTGGGGAGCAACGGAAAACCTGACCGGACCCTGAGAGGGTCTGCGAACTCACTATTGAGCCCGGCCGGCGTCCCAGTTCACCTTTCTCCCTTCCCGATAGGAGATATTCCCCAGATGGGGTCCGATGACGGCCTGATGTCCCAAGGTAGGCGGGGCGGTGGGCTCCTTTCGGCTTCGCATGCAGTCGGTGAAATTGCGCATATGAGGATAGGTTCCGTCCTGAATGGATTTCACCACCAAGACCGGCTTCTCGCCGCTGGGAAGAACCTCACGGGGAATGAGAGGCGGGGGCAGCTTGCGGGTCCCTTCCTCATAGACGGCTAACTGGGTGCGGTTAATTACCAACGTGGCCAGAGTGCCACGCAGGGTGATGCCGTGATCGTCGTGCCGGGTAATGTAGGTTGACGAGTAATTCACGGAAAAGTTGCCGGGGTATTCATAGGTGGCGGCGATGGTGTCCGGGCATTCCCAGTCTTTGAGCTGGTAGAGGCCTCCCGAGGCGATGGCCGTCAACGGCGCTTCCACCCCCATGTACCATTGCACCACGTCAATCAGGTGGGTCAACAGGTCAGTGAGGCCCCCACCACCGTAATCCCAGTAGCGACGCCAATTACGAAAACGTCCATATTCGAAGGGGCGCTTCGGGGCCGGGCCCAGCCATTGCTCCCAATCCAGCTTTCCTTCCAGCTCTTGGGGACGACCGCGCCGCGAAAGGCGTGCCCCCCAGGAATTCTGATACCACCAGGTATTCACCAATGTAATTTTGCCTAACTTCCCGGAGGCCACGATATCCTTGGCCTGGATGAAATGGTCCCAACTCCGTTGCTGCATTCCGATCTGGACAATCTGTTGGGTTCGGCTCACAGCCTGAATAATCCGCGCTCCTTCCTCCAGTGAATGGGTCATGGGCTTTTCACAATAGACGTCTTTGCCCGCACGGACGCTGTCCATAATCAAGGGGGCGTGCCAATGGTCTGGAGTGGCAATAATGACCCCGTCAATCTCCTGGGAATCCAACAATTGCCGATAATCGACAAAAGACTGGGCCTTCCCTCCGGCGAGTTGGATGGCCTTCTGTCGATTCGGTTCGTAAACGTCGCACACGGCTGTAATCTCGACGCCGGGGATTACCTGAGCCGCCTTGATCAGGTGGCGGCCTCGACCGCCTGGCCCGATGATGCCCAGGCGAATGCGATCATTCGCTCCCAAGGCCGAGGCCCAGGCCCGGGTGGATGTCAGTCCGGCACCCAATGCCAGAGCGCTTCGGCCCGATCGTGAGACGAACTCGCGACGTGTCCAATTCTTGCGGTTCTCAGTCATGTTCGATCCTTTCCCTCCGGGTTTCTTCGTTGTGCATGGTACTCGCCGTGGTAGCCAAGTGCAACCCGACCAGGAAGCAAATAAGTATAGCCCACTATCCCAACGAGGAGCGCAGACCGGGCAGATCTGCGCCAGCTCCGTCTCTGCCTCCTAATGCAAAGGCCGGCTGCGGCCTTCGTTCTTGTATTTGTAAAGCAAGCGGGTGAGCCGCTCGACGATCTCCGGCTGCTCCTGAAAGAGGTTCCTGGTCTCGGCCAGGTCTTCGGCCAAATTGTATAGCTGTCCGGGTGGCTCGCCTGACCCGGGCTGGATTTCCGGACCACTGAAGCCGGCGGGGCCTCTACCCAAAATCAATTTCCACGGCCCCTGCCGGAGGGCAAACATCCCCCCGCCGGAATGATGCACGGTGGCTTCACGGATGGGTTTGTCCAGTCTTTCTCCCAGCAAAGCCGGCAGAATATTGTAGCTGTCCTCACCGGCGTTGGCGGGGAGCTTTTCTCCCAGGATGGCAGCGCACGTGGCCATCAGATCTACCAAGCAGATCGTTTCATCGCTGGTGGTGTTAGGCGGGATACGGCCCGGCCAGCGGGCAATGAAGGGCACCCGATGCCCCCCGTCCCAAATATCGGCCTTCATTCCCCTTAAGGGGTCGTTGGGGTGGTGGCCGTATCTTTGGGTCACTGCCCCTATTTCTCCGCCCATATTTTTTCCATCGCGAGCGGGCGACCCATTGTCACTGGTGACGAGAATCAACGTATCTTTCGCCAGTCCATTTCGCTCCAGGGCCTTCATCACCTGACCCACCGTCCAATCCACTTGATGGACGAAATCGCCATAGGGACCCGCCTGGCTCCTGCCCACGAACTGCGGGGCCGGAACGATGGGCGTATGGGGGGCGGTTAATGAGAAGTAGAGAAAGAACGGATGACGGGGGGAATTCTCGGCTTGCTGATCGATGTAGTTGACCACCTTCGCCGTCAAGTCCGGTAAGATGTTGGTCAGGTTCCACCCCTTCATCATGGGGCCGGCTTCGTCATAGTCGCCATTCCAAATGTGCTTGGGCTTATGCTCGGTCGGTATGCCAACGGTGCGGTTGTTCTCGATATAGCAGTAAGGAGGCAAATTGGGCAGGTCCACGCCAAAGTAATAATCGAATCCGGAATCAATGGGACCATTCCGGATCGGCCGACTGAAATCAACATTTTCTGCTTGGCTGTGGCGCTTCGGACGTATCCCATCGGTTGTCGGCCAGTCCCAGCCCAGATGCCACTTTCCGAACATGGCGGTGTCATACCCAAACTGCTTTAAGAATGAGGGAACGGTAAGCCGATCCGGTTCGATCAAGGGGCCCTCCCAAGACGAGAGGACCCATGCTTTTAACCGTGTCCGCCAAGCGTAACGACCCGTCAGCAAGGCATAGCGCGTGGGCGTACAAACCGAAGAGGGCGTATGCGCATCGGTGAAGCGCACGCCTTCCTGGGCCAAGCGGTCCATATACGGCGTAGGCACCTTGGAATCCTGGTTGTAAACACCCGGGTCCCCGTAGCCCATGTCGTCGGCCAAGATAAAAACGATGTTGGGTTTCCCTAAATCGCTTCCCTCTTCCTGAGTGGGAGTCGAGCAACTGACCGTGACCATGACAACACTGATGAACAGCCAAGCGTGATATGGGATCATCTCATTCCTCCTCACTGAGAATCAGTAGCCAGCCTTCGCTTGGCGCAACGGGAATCCGATCCTTCCCTTGCATCGGCATTGTGGAGATTGGGTACGGGTGGCTACCGCAAACTCCACCTACTTGATCCATGGGCTTGAGGACGGTTTCTATTCTGTCTCCGGCGGGTGATGGGGTCGGGAAGGCTCGTCGCCATTGAGGACGAGCCTTACTGGATGTATCCGGGGTGGGAATGCGATCAAGGTGGACATCGTGGCTGCTTGCGGCCTGCACTAGAATTCGGGAACCGAGTGATGCCCAGCACTATCCGCAAGGTTCATGTCATTCGATTCCGGGGAGAGCACATGATTAACTGAGCTTCGTCGCTCGGAACTGCTCTCAGCGGGAATTTCCGATTTCGGCCTACTGCTTGTACAATAGTATCCGCCCGGCTGCTGACACGCAATGATTTCGCGGCATGAAAGTGGAGGCGGGCGGTTCGAGGCTCGCCAAAATATGAGTTCGGACACCTTTGTTATGAAATCGAAAGGGGGACCGGTGTTGTTCCTTGCTTTCGTTTCCGTTTTTCTCCTCGGTCAGCAGGTGGGGTTGGGAGCATCCTTATCTCTGCAAAAAACTTTGACCGGAGCCCAGCAACTCATCCAGGAGGGCAATCTCACTGCTGCCCGCAGGTTGTTGACGCAAGCCTTCACCGATTTTCCCGACCAAGCCAGTATTCATAATCTTTTAGGAGTAGTCGAGGTTCAAGAGGGTAACCTTGCGGCTGCGGAATCTCACTTTGCCAAGGCCGTGGCACTGTTCCCTCGCTATGAGGGGGCCTATTTGAATTGGGGGCGGCTCTATACCGAGCAGGCGGAAACGGATCCACGAGCCGCAGACCAAGCCATCGCGATTTACAAGCGTCTCCTGACGGTCCATCCTGCCAGCAGGGAAGCCAAATACCAGCTTGCGGCGCTTTTCAACCGGAAAGGTCATTTTCGCGACTCCCTGCAATATCTGAACCAAATTCCCATCTCTCAGCAGATTGAATCGCATGCACTGGCGCTTTTCTGTGCCAATTATGTGGCCACGGGTGAGGAGAATAAGGCGAAACAGGCGGCACATCGGCTTATGGAAAACAGCGATTTAACCGAGGAGGATGTGATTTCGATTCTTCCCGTCCTTGCGGCTCATCAAGCGCAGGGTCTTGCCGAACAACTCCTGCAAGTCTTGCATCGACGGGGGTTGGGTTCTTTCAATACTCTCTATTGGCAAGGGCTGATTTATAAACAACAAGGCAAGCTGGGACCGGCTCGCGAGGTCTTTTTAAGGACGGCGGAACTGAAGCCCGACAACGTGCCGATTCTCCTGGAACTCGCCCGGGTGGCTGAAAAACAGAAGGATTACGACGGTTCCCTCAGCTATCTTGCCCACGCTCGGGATCTGGAACCCGAGAACGCTGCGATTCATTTCTTTTTTGGCATGGTATGCGTGGAAAAGAACCTGGTTGAGGAAGCCTACCTATCTCTCAAGAAAGCGGCCGGGCTGAACCCGGAGAATCCTTATTATAACTATGCGGCGGGTGCGGCTGCCTACGAAAAGACCCTCTATTGGGAGGCGGTTGATTACTTTCAAAAATTTTGTCAACTGAAGTCGGAGTCCGTACAAGGCCGGCTGGCGTTGGGCATGTCTTATTTTCACAACCGCGACCGAGATCGAGCTCACCAGGAGCTTAGTTTTACATCCAATTACCCGCAAACGGCAGCGACGGCACATTACTTTCTGGGGCGAATGGCCAACCAGGAGGGAGACCTCGTCGGAGCCTTTCGGGAGTTGCAGCGAGCGCTCGCAATCCGTCCGGAGTTTGCCGATGCTTACGCCGAGCTCGGCAACTTACACCTGAAACAGAAAGAGCATGCGAAAGCGGAACAGGCCCTAACAAAAGCATTGGACTTGGAGTCGGATAACTACCGAGCCAACCTCTTTCTGTTGATGGTCTATTCGAGGACCGGCGACCCGCGCGCCAAGGCACAGAACCGGCGATTCAGTGCATTAAAAAAGAAGAGAAAGGCCAAGATGAAAGAGCTCTACCGAAATATCGAAGTGCGTCGTCCGGATTGATAAGGCCACTTTCCGGCCAGGGACGAACCACTTCCGGAGCCAAGGCCGCATGACATGAATCGAACCCGGACCCTGTTTATGGTCTTGATAATGCTCGCCTGGGTCTTGTGTCTGCGAGCGGAGGACCTGATTCTCGAAGACGCGACCCGGGGGCTCGCGTCATCCGCGCGTCTGGGGATCACCTCCCTGGACCCCGATCAACGGGCGAGACTTGAGCGGGCCCTGAAGAATCGCCATGATGAAGAAGCGGAGACCATCCTGGTGGATCACATTGGAAAGAGACCGCGTTCTCCCAAACTTCTCGCTCTGCTCGGCAACATCTTCTTTCGGGATGGCAAATTCCTGAATTCCGTTATTGCCTTCAAGAAAGCGGAAGCGTTAGGCCCTTTGGAGGAGCGAAGTCGATTCGTCCTGGCTCTGGCCTTCGTCATACTGAAACAGAACCGTTGGGCGCGTCGCGAATTGGAAATGTTGCTGAAATCCGCTCCCCGCGAGGCCCGTTATTACTACTGGCTCTCCCGAGTCGATTATGACGACAATCGATTTGTCCTGGCCATCAACAATGCCCAGAAGGCCATTCAGCTCGATCCTGCCCTGATGAAGGCTTACGATAACCTGGGCCTTTGCTATGAAGCCCAAGGGAAACATGACGATGCCATTCGATCTTACCAAGAAGCCGTCCGACGGAATCGGGAGCAGAATCTCCCCTCTCCGTGGCCCCCGCGAAATCTCGGCGCCTTGCTGGTGACGTTGAACCGGATTGAGGAAGCAGAAGAATATTTGCAGGAATCGCTCCGCTATGCGCCCCATTTCCCGCGGGCGCATTACATGCTGGGGCGAATGTGGGAAAAGCGAAAAAATTATCCGGAAGCATTGCGCGAGCTAAAGCTGGCCGTTCAATACGACCCTACCTACCCGGAGCCACACTATGCCTTGGGGCGTATTCATTGGCAGCAGGGAAGAGAGGCTACGGCACAAGCGGCGTGGAAGAGATTCAAAGAGCTGAAGAAGAAGGCGGGCGAGAAAAAGTTCCCTACCCTGACACTTCCACCCGAGAGCAGTGTTCTCACGGTGACCGAGGAACACGCATCCCCGAGCGGAACTCCTGCGGCGTCAACACCCTGAGTCGGAGGAAGGAGAAGAGGGCAACCCCAGAGTTTCTGGGGGAAAACGCTTTGGTGCCCAGTTGGTGGCGGGTGTAAAATATATTTATCGCCCACCAGCGTCATCCAAGCTGCAGAGGGAACGGACGATTCAAAATGAAGTTATTCCCTTTTGCCGGTCGTTTCGAACGGGTTATGAAACCTTTGTGCGCCGCGACCAGAGAAGATAAGGCCCGCCGGCGTTTTCATTCTTTCCTTCCCATCCGGAGACTTTGGAAGCAAAGCCTTGTCGTGGGTAAGGCTATCCTGGTTCCCGTCACCTTGCTGGGGGGACTGTTCGTTACGGCAGCCAGGTTCGAGCCGGCTGGACAGGCAGCGGAAGTACGCGAGGCCGCCTCCGGGAAGATTGACTTTGCCCGGGATGTCGCGCCGATCTTCGCAGCCTCCTGCTACGCTTGCCATGGTGAGCAACAGCAGCAAGGTAAGATGCGCCTCGACTCGAAGGCGACGCTCCTGAAGGGAGGTGTTTCAGGTAGGGTTGTTATTCCCGGCAATAGCCAAGCAAGTCTGCTGGTAAAACGCCTTCTCGGTGCGACGGATGGACCGACGATGCCCCTGGCCGCCGACCCGCTGACGACGAAACAGATCGACACGGTCCGGGCCTGGATTGATCAACTGGACCAGGACAGCGAGGAGAAGGCAGGAGCTTCGGTGGGCGAGTCCACCGTCGCCGGCCCGGGGAGGTTTCAGCGGCACTGGGCTTACGTCAAACCCGTGCGTCCGCTGATCCCAAGGGTCAACAACATCGGCTGGGTCCGCAACCCGGTCGATCGCTTCGTCCTGGCACGGCTCGAAAAAGAAGGACTTTCGCCTTCCCCGGAGGCTTCGCGTGAAACTCTGGTTCGCCGTCTAAGCCTTGACCTGATCGGTTTGCCTCCCACGGTAAAAGAGATTGACGCGTTCCTCGCGGATAACAGTGCGGACGGTTATGAGAAGCTGGTGGACCGGATTCTGGCGTCCCCACACTTCGGAGAACGCTGGGCGCGTCCCTGGCTCGACCTGGCACGTTACGCCGACTCGAACGGTTACGAAAAAGATAATCTGCGAACCATATGGAAGTATCGCGACTGGGTGATTGACGCGCTGAACCGGGACATGTCTTGGAAGCAATTCACCATCGAGCAAATCGCCGGTGACATGCTCCCGAACCCCACCCCGGAGCAGCTCATTGCCACCGGCTTCCACCGTAACACTTTGTTGAACCAGGAAGGCGGCGTCGATGACGAAGAAGCGCGCTTCTACACCCTCGTGGATCGGGTCAATACCACGGCCACGGTTTGGCTCGGCACCACTCTGGAGTGCGCCCAGTGCCACGACCACAAATATGATCCCTTTACTCAGAGGGATTATTATAAGTTCATGGCATTTTTTGATAATGGCGTGTACGAGATATTAAATCTCGGACAGGGGGAAGGATGGGTCGCTGAACCGGAGCTTGAACTGCCGACTCCCGAGCAGGAAGCCAGGAGTCAGGAAATCCGTAAAGAAATCGCCGAACTGGAGGCGGTGCTGAATACCTCTACGCCGGAGCTTGAGGCGGCGCAAGTGAGGTGGGAAGAGGAAATGAAAGGGATGGATTCCTACTGGACCACCCTTCGTCCCAGCGAATACACCTCGGTGGGGGGTGCCACGCTTAAGCTTCTCGATGACGGTTCGATCCTGGCCAGCGGCAAGAATCCCGAGGCCGACACCTACGTAATTCAGGCGCAAACGGAACTGAGCGGCATCACCGGTTTTCGCCTGGAAGTCTTAAACGATCCCAGTCTTCCGCAGGGCGGACCCGGACGCGATTCGGAGGGGAATTTCGTGTTGACGGACCTGGAAGTTGAAACCGTTCCGGTCAACTCACGGCAAAAGGCCAGGAAACTTGTCTTCCGGAAGGCCCAGGCCAACGATTGGCAAAAGGGTTATGAGATCACTCACCTGGTCCAGCAAAGCTTGTACAAAAAAGGTTGGGCCATCGACGCGAGTTGGGCCGGGGCACCGCTCCGGCGGCAGGCGGTACTGATTCCAGAGGAGCCCTTCGGTTCGCATCCAGGGACGAAGTTGACGATCCGGCTGAAGCACCAAATGCCTCGCGCCACCCGCAACATCGGCCGTTTCCGGCTCGCGGTGACTACGATGTCCGACCCCCGGCGGAGGGTTCGGGTTCCGGCCCGACTCTGGCCCGTCCTGGAGGTTCCCGTTGCGCGACGCACCGAAGAGCAAAGCCATGCCCTGGCGGCTGTCTTCCGCTCGGTCATCCCTTTGCTGCAGCCGACACGAGATCGCTTGGCGGAGCTCGAGAAGGCGCGCAAAGATTTGAACATCGTAACCACCCTGATCCTGCGGGAGCGGCCGTCCTTTGAACGTCCCTCGACCTATTTCCGTTCCCGGGGCAGCTTCATGAGTCCCGCGGAAAAGGTCTATGCCGAGGTTCCCGCCACGCTCCATCCGCTGCCCGCCAGCCAGATGCCCAATCGTTTGGGGCTGGCTCATTGGTTGGTGGATGAAGAAAATCCACTCACGGCTCGGGTCACCGTCAATCGGTTCTGGGAGAATATCTTCGGTTCCGGTCTGGTCGAGACGAGCGAAAATTTGGGAACTCAAGGCGAGCAGCCCACTCACCCCGAGCTGCTGGATTGGCTGGCGGCGGAATTCATACAGCAGGGCTGGAGCATGAAAAAACTGCTCCGGCTGATGGTTACCTCGGCTACTTACCGGCAGTCCTCGCGGGTAAGCCCGGAGTTGCGCAGGCGGGACCCCTATAACAGGCTGTTGGCCCGGGCCCCGCGTTTCCGCGTCGAGGCAGAGATGGTCCGTGATACCGCACTCGCCGTCAGTGGCCTTTTGAGCCGCAAGGTCGGGGGTCCGAGCGTTTTCCCCTACCAGCCGGAGGGGGTATGGGACCGGCCTGCCAGTGCCGAGAAGTGGGTGATCAGCCAGGGCGAAGATCAATACCGACGAGGTATCTATACGTTTATCCGGCGCACCTCACCCTACCCGAGCATGATTACTTTCGATGCCCCCAGCCGGGAGATCTGCACGGCCCGGCGAGTACGGACCGACACGCCCCTGCAAGCGTTGACCACGCTCAATGATCGGGTATTTTTCGAGTCGGCCCAGGCCCTGGCGAGACGGATCTTGAGCGAGTCGGGTCCGGACGCTCGTACCCGTGCTAGCTACGGCTTCCGTCTCTGCACGGCCCGTCGGCCGGCGGCGCAGGAACTGAACCGAATTGTCGCCTTCTATCATCTCCAATTCGAGAAGTTCCGCGGTGATCGGGAGGCCGCCCAACGGGTCACCGGCCGGGAGGACGACCGGGACGGTGATATGGTTGCCCTGGCCGCCTGGACGGTGGTTTCCAATGCGCTGTTGAATCTGGACGAAACGATCTCCAAGGAGTAGCCCGTGAAAGAAAGACCTCTCAGCGCGATGCAAGAACTCCTGAGAGTCGTAACCCGGCGCCATTTCTTTCGGCAGGCCGGCTTCGGCATAGGCGCCGCCGCGCTGGCGGCACTGCGCGAAAAATCCGGTTTGGCTCGCGAGTTATCGGATGCCGGGCCTTTGCCGGTTGATGTGATGAACCCCATGGCTGCCAAGCTTCCCCACTACGCTTCCAAGGCGAAAAATATCATTTTCCTCTTCATGGCCGGGGCACCTTCCCAATTGGACCTGCTCGATTACAAGCCTAAGCTCCAGGCTTTGAATGGGCAGAGTTGCCCGGAGGAGATCCTGAAAGGGGAGCGGTTTGCCTTCATTCGGGGAGTTCCGAGGCTCCTGGGGTCACCCTATCGTTTCCTCAAGTCGGGAGAGTCGGGGTCTCAGGTCTCTGAGCTGCTGCCGCGGTTGCAAAAAATCGTGGACGACGTTGCCATTGTAAGGTCCGTCCATACGACACAATTTAACCACGCACCCGCGCAGATCTTCATGAACACGGGTCATCAGATTCCCGGCCGGCCGAGCATGGGAGCGTGGATGACCTATGGGCTCGGTAGTGAGTCGAGCGACCTGCCGGGTTTCGTGGTGCTGGTCTCTGGGGAGAACCAGCCCGACGGCGGCAAATCCTGCTGGGCGAGCGGATTTCTTCCCACCTACTATCAGGGCGTGGAGTTCCGGTCCAAAGGAGACCCGGTATTGTCCCTGACCAACCCGGCGGGAATTTCATCCCCAACGCGACGTCAGACGCTGGACTTCTTGAAAAACCTCAACCGGATGCATCTGAAAAGCGAAGGCGACCCGGAGATCATGACTCGAATTGCCGCCTACGAAATGGCCTACCGAATGCAGACGAGCGTGCCTGCGTTGATGGATATCTCCCAAGAGCCCGCCTCCATCCATGAAATGTATGGGACCGAACCGGGTCAGGCGTCCTTTGCCAATAATTGCCTGCTGGCTCGGCGGCTGGTGGAACAGGGCGTTCGCTTTGTGCAGCTTTACCATCGGGGATGGGATAACCATGGCACCTCGATCCGTAACGACATCATGATCCGCCTGCCGCAACTCTGTCGAGAGACCGACCGCGCTGCGGCCGCGCTGGTGAGAGACCTCAAGCAAAGAGGTCTTCTGGAGAGCACCCTGGTCGTCTGGGGAGGCGAGTTCGGCAGAACCCCGATGAATGAAGGGCGCAACCGCTCGAAATTTTTCGGTCGGGATCACCATCCAAGGGCATTCAGCATGTGGCTGGCTGGTGGCGGTATCCAAGGGGGAACCACCTACGGGCGGACAGACGAGCTTGGGTACAACATTGTCGAGGATGCCGTGGACGTGCATGACGTGCACGCCACGGTCCTCCATCTGATGGGTCTTGACCACACCAGGCTGACCTACAAATTCCAGGGACGGGATTTCCGCCTGACCGACGTTTCGGGAAGACTCATCGAGAAACTAATGGCGTGAATCCTTACGCGGCACTTGGAAACGTATCAAGACTTCGTCATCCAGCCGGAGTGCGCTGGAATCGCCCCACGAGGGAGCCCGTCTCGCAAAGCAGGAAAGTAACACCATCTCGAATGTAAGCTGAGGAGGAATGCCATGTCTGATTTGCAACGTCCGATCGATCGTCGAATGTTCGTCAAGGTGGCGGGAGGCGCCGTGGTGCCCTCCCTTCTGTCGATGAATGCGTCCTCGGCTTGGGCTCCGCCGGCCCGACGCCGCTATGCCATCGTCGGAACCGGAGTCCGCGGGTGCCTGATGTGGGGGCGAGATGTAGCGGACCGTTACTCCGACGTCATGGAGTTTGTGGGGCTCTGTGACGTCAATCACAAGCGTTTGGAAGTGGCGAAAACTCTTGCGAAGGTGACGTGCCCCACGTTTACCGATTTCGACCGGATGTGCGACCAGGTCAAACCGGAGCTTCTGGTGGTTACAACCGTGGATGCTTTCCATGCCGAGTACATCGTGAAGGGCCTGGACCGGGGTATCGACATCATCACCGAGAAGCCGATGGTCATTGACGAAAAACAGTGCCAGGCGGTCCTGGACGCCGAAAAGCGCAACCAGCGGAACATCGTCGTGACTTTTAATTATCGGTACGCACCGAAGCATCAGAAGATCAAGGAAGTCCTGTTGTCGGGAGAGATCGGCCGCGTTACTTCGGTCGATTTCAGTTGGTACTTGGATGTTTACCACGGGGCTGACTATTTCCGCCGCTGGCATCGCCTGAAGTCCATGGGAGGCGGCCTGTTCGTCCACAAGGCCACCCACCACTATGACCTGATCAACTGGTGGCTCGGGGCTGAGCCGGTGGAGGTCGTGGCGTCTGCCAGCCTCGAGAAGTATGGCAGCAAAGGCCCCTTTCGTTCCACGCACTGTCGTCCCTGTTCGTTCAAGTCGGAATGCCCCTTCTATTACGACATCACCCAGAGCCGGATCAATATGGAGCTTTACGTGGGATGCGAGGACGTGGACGGGTACCATCGCGACGGCTGTGTCTTCCGAGAGGACGTGGACATTTACGACACCATGTCCGCTCTCGTGCAGTACTCCAACGGAGTCACGATGAATTATTCGCTGAACGCCTTCATGCCCTTCGAAGGATACCGCGTCGCCTTCAACGGTGAGAAGGGCCGTCTGGAGGTCCGTGACTACGAGCGCCAGCCCTGGCCCGTGCAGGAGGAGACCGAAATCTACCTCACCACGAGTTTCGGAAAACGCGTCCGGGTCCCCGTGCCCAAGGCGGAAGGCGGCCACGGCGGCGGGGACGATCGTTTACGCGATCTGATCTTCCGCAAGATCGAGGTTCCCGAGTACATGCGACTTCCTGATTCACGCGCGGGCGCTCTCTCCTGCCTTACGGGCATCGCGGCCCGCAAAAGCGTGGAGGAGAAGCGGGCTCTGAAAATCTCGGAACTGATTCGCCTCTAGCGGCAGCGATGCACGCTCCGCCGGGCCGTTTGCGCTTTCGAGGGCCTGGCTCCGGGAGGCGGAGGCATCCCGTACAGGTTCGCATGGAGTGAAGCGATGAATGGGTTGAATTCTGCTTCCCGATGCCATGGGAAACCGCTGCGATTGCCAGCCCTTATGGCGGTTCATGCTTTCATGTCATTTGGTTTTTGGGTCTCCCTGCCTTTGTGGCTCCACACAGCGAAGACGTACGCGCAAACCACAAACGAAGCGGCTCTGCATCGCCATTCGAAGGCAGCCAGCGAAGCCATGCGACGGCATGACTACGCGGCGGCGGAACGTGAATACCTGGCACTGGTACGCCTGGCTCCCCAGGTGGCCGAAGTCCGCAGTAATCTCGGACTTGCTTACTATCTCCAGAAAAAATACGACTTGGCCGAGGAGCAATTCGAGCAGGCTCTGCAATGGAATCGCTCCTTATACTATCCCAACTATCTTTTGGCTCGTATTCGCCGGCCGCAGCGGAGATTCCGCGAAGCCGTAGCGCTGCTCGAACAGGCCTTGAGCCTCCAGCCCGGCAGTAGCGAGGCCCGGCGCGAATTGGCCGGCAATTACGTTGAGCTGAAAGAATTCCGCCAAGCCATTGAGCTGTACCAGCAATGCTTAAAAAACAATCCGCACGACATGGAAACCCTCTATGGGCTCGGCTTGGTGTACCTGGATCTGACGCAGGAATCCTTCGACCGGGTTGCCAAACTCCCCAAGTCGCCCTTTACCGCTCTCATCAGGGCCCGCCACTACACCGCGGGCTCCGAATGGAATCAATCGGAGCAGGAGAGGTGGCGCCAATTGGCACGGATTGAGTACCGTCGCGCCCTGGAGGCCGCGCCCCATCTTCCCGAGGTACGCGTAGAGCTCGCTGAGCTCGAATTGAAGGAGCAAAACTGGGAAGAGGCGGCTGAGTTATTCGAGGCAGAACTCGACGTGGATGCGTCAAGCTATTTAGCCCGCTTCGGACTCGCCCAGGCATTCTTTCACTTGCAAAATCTGGATGCGACACTCGGTTATCTGAACGAGGCGGCAAGAATCCGTCCGGAATTTTTCGATCCCTTACCCGCTTTCCCGGTTTCGCTACCCAGGGAGAAGTTGAGTGTAGTCGATGCAAAAATAGGAGAGACAGTCAGGATAGGGAATTTTGGCGGGGCGTTTCTGCGGGCGGTCGTCGCGGATGAGCTTGGCGACGCCATTCAGAAGACTGCCGCACGGAAGGCGGCGCAACAGGCCCTGGGTGCCATCCGATCTCAGGTGCGAGCCGCTCGTCCGGCTGCCCCGACCGGCGCTGAAGAAACCAAGCAAATAGGGGTGCAACTCTTGCGCTCAAAGCGCTACGAGGCGGGTACTGATTTGCTCCTGCCGCTGCTACGGAAAACGAACGATGCCCCCGAGGTGGCCTTGGCCGTTGCCAGGACCCTACTCTTAATGAAGAAGTACGATTCTGCGGCTCAACTCCTCGGACCCTACGCCGCCCGCCGCAAGGATGACCCTGAGCTCCACTATCTGCTCGGCCTCTGCTACCAGAACGCGGCCGAGAAAAATATACAGGTAATGATGGGCACGGATCCCCAATCCTATCGCCTTCGGCAGATCATGGGCGGCACCTACCTGATCCAGGAGCGCTACGAGGCGGCGGCCAAGCAATATCAGGCCGCATTGGACCTCCAGCCGGATAACAGCGATCTGTTAATGAGTCTGGGGTATGTCTATCTCCGGCAAATGAAATACCCGCAAGCTACCGAGTATTTTCGACGCTCTGTCGAATCCGATCCGCGCAATAGCCTGGCGCAGTTGAAGCTGGGCGATTCGCTGCTTCTGGAGCGGAAGGCGGAGCAAGCTATGCCCCACCTTCGCGCTGCCCTCGACCTCGATTCTTCCCTGGTCCAAGCGCATGCGAAACTAGGAAAGGCGCTGGGAATGCTCGACCGATTTGCAGACGCGGTGCGCGAATTGGAACTCGCGTCCAAGCTTGACAAGGATGGCTCCATCCACTATCAGTTGGGGACCTTTTATAGCAAGCTTGGGCAAAAGGAAAAGGCTGTGGCTGCCCTCACCAAATCACAAGAGCTCCGGAGGCAAAGTTTGCGGGAGCAACAGTCACAAGTTATGGGGAGAGACCAGGACGCCGGAGAAAAGAAGGAAGAGATCAAATCTTTGCCTTAGAACCGCGGTCTTCCGGTCTGGAACGTTGTTGGGAGGAACGAACATGAAAAGGCTTCTTCTCACCGGTCTTGCGACACAGAAGGGCCACGCCGAGCGCAGTTGTGCCCCGGTACGCAGCCCCAATGGGCGTACAGCCACGGGACGGATTGTTCGCGGCTTGGCCGCTTGGACGTTGCCGCTACTGTGTCTGGCGATAAGTTATGAGAGCGCCACCGCGGCTGAGATGCTGAAAGATTTCCAACCTTCCTCCTACCGGAGTGCCTATGGCACGGTGAGCCAAGTCCAGTTTGCAAGCGGGCTGATCGAGTTGCCATCGAAGGTCCTGGCGTACTATCCCGAGGAGGCGGCGAAGCATTTTCGCTTCGCCGAGCCGGTCTGGGTTATTGGATACAGATCGAGGATTTATGACAGAGAGGGCAACCCGCCGCGCGAAAACCACCTCTGCCATACCTTTGTCTCGAACATGCTCATGCATCTGGGCCAGGTGGAAGGGAAGTACAAGGCCGTCTATTCGGACGCCTTTACGCGGGAAATCCGGCTTCCCGATGGCTTTGGCATTCGTATAGCCCCCGATGAGAATCTGTACTGGACGCCCATCTTCAATAACCGCCGTGACCGCCCGACGAGGGTCGGTATGAATTCCGAGATTATCGTGATCCGGGAGAAGGATCTGAACAGACCCCTGCGCCGTCTTTACACGACCATGCGAACCGTGGACGCAGCGCATCTGTTTTTCGTTCCCCCGGGTCGGCATGAACGCCACGCCACGGTCAGATTCCCTTTTGATGGCAGGATTCATTTCATAGGTACGCACCTTCACCCGCACGGTGAATCGATGGAGCTGTTCAACGTCTCGCGCCAGGAACGGGTTTGGAAGGGGACCCGGATTACCGATGCCGCGGGCCGGATGGTGGGGATGGAAGTGTATTCAAGTACCGAGGGATACCCGGTTCGGGCTGGAGAAAGCTATCGGATGATGGGCGTGTATGACAATCCGACGACGCGCGAGATTGATGCCATGGCCGGGCTGTTTATCCATTATTCGCTCGAGTGAGTCGTTGGCAGCGTGCAGGGCGCGAAACGGGGCTTCTCGCAGCAGGACCGGCGCTAGCGATCGCCCGATTCCTTCTGAACCGACTCCAGAAGGCTCTGGATGTAGCCTTGCGCGAAGACTCGAGATAGGGACTCCCCAAAGCCGCCGGGGTCTTTTCTGTCACCTTCGATGTTTGGACAATGGTCGTCGATGAAAACACCCTCGAAGTTCACCTCTCGGTACAGCTTCATCGCCCGGTGCATATCAACGTATCCCGTGTTGACGAATTCCTCATGGAACTTCGGCACCCTGCCGGAGACATTCCGGAAGTGGACGTACAGGATCTTATTCCGGGAGCCGAAATAGCGGATCGCTTCATAGACGTCGTCCTGCATTTCAGAAAGCGTGCCTTGGCAGAACTCGATTCCGTTCGCGTCGCTCGGATAAATTTCTACCAGTCTCCGGTACGCGGCGTGATTCCGAAGGAGCCTCGGTATGCCCGCAATCCGGGGAACCGGCGGATCGTCCGGGTGGATTCCAAGCCGGATCCCTTCCCTCTCAGCGATGGGCGTCACCGTCCTGATCCAGTACTCGAGGTTTGGCCACAGTTCCTCTTCGGTGTATGCGCGGCCATGGGTGAAGGGCTTGTTTCTTACAAGCTCGAAGTCGAAAGCTGGGCCCAGGGCTCCGCCGCGGATGCGAACCGGCTTCGTGCGCCAACCGCTGTTGATCATCCAGTGGTAGCCGTAGATGGGAATGCCGGCTCGGGCCATGTCGCGGATCTCCGCAATCAGCTCCTGAATCAGCTCATCCCGCTTGGGTCCACCGAAAACCACATCTCGGTATTTGGGAAGGTGCGCGAACCCTCCTTCGATCGCTGCGATGCGAAGGCCGTAGGACTCAAGACGCTCCCTGAGAGCCACATAGTCCCCATAGTCGGCACGCGGCTTGTCGAGGGGCTGATCTGTACCGGGGATGCGATTCGAGCCAGGCCCGGCGTAAACCACGATGTCCCGAACCCCTAGCTGAGCAGATAACTTTAGGACCTCATCGGTTAGGGTTCGAATCCCCCAAGCATTGCGCATACGGGCCCCGGTCGGGTCCCTTGTGAACCCACCGCGAGTTTCCAGACCCGCACCATCCGGCTGCAAAGCGGTCCTAACGGCAATGGCTCCCAGAATGCCGGAGATGGCCACAACGATCAGCAACTTGATTACCGAAGCAACTCTTTCGTTTCGCATCCTAGTTCTCCCTTCACTCAGAGATGAGCACAAGTCCTGCTCCAGCTTCATCGAAATGGAGCTTCTTTAGGTCCGCATGGACCCTATGAATCATCTCCGCCATTCTTACCTCGACGGTCCCATAGGCGTCCGAGCTTCATTGGATCGGTTCTGGAAGGATGCTCAAGTAGGTTTTCAAGTCCACATCGGTAAAGGCGACCTGAATGCCGGGTCGGTTCCGGCCAGCTACACGAGAACTGACCCACCTACCCCAGCAGCGGCTCGACAACGTGGCCGTGCACGTCGGTCAGGCGGCGCTGGATGCCGTTGTGGTAGTAAGTGAGCCGCTTGTGGTCGAGGCCCAGCAGATGCAGGATGGTAGCGTGGAAGTCGTAGATCGTCACCGGGTTCTGGCCGACGTGGTAGCCGACCTCGTCGGAGGAGCCGTAGCCGAACCCGGGCTTCAGGCCGGCACCGGCGAGCCAGCAGGTAAAGGCGTGCTGGTGGTGGTCCCGTCCCTTGGCACCTATGCCCTGGGTAATGGGAGTCCGCCCGAACTCCGTTGACCAGACGACGAGAGTGTCTTCCAGCATGCCGCGCGCTTTCAGGTCCTTCAGCAGACCGGCGACCGGCTTGTCCATAGCACCCGCCTCGCGGGTGTGATTCTTATGGATGTCCTCATGAGCATCCCAGTTGATGCGAGGCCCGCCGAAGGCTCCGCCGTTCCACACCTGGACCATCCGCACGCCGCGTTCGAGCAACCTCCGGGCCAGCAGGCAGTTGCGACCGAACGCCGCGGTCACCTCCGCATCGAGCCCGTAAAGCTCTTTCGTCTCCTGGCTCTCCGTGTCCAGGTTGACCGTTTCCGGCACGCTAAGCTGCATCCGGGCGGCCAGTTCGTAGGAGCGAAGGCGAGCCTCCAACGTACTTTCGCCGGGGTTGGCTTCCAGGTAATGCCGGTTCATCTTCCTGACCAGCTCCATTTCTGCTTTGCGCCGCCGGGGCCGAATTTCTTCCGGCGTGGATAAATTGATGATGGGTTCTCCCTCGGTTCGGAAAGCGACTCCCTGTTGCGCTGCCGGCAAGAACCCCGCCGTCCAATTGATCGAGCCACCCGCCGGCAGACCCCGCGGGTCGGGCAACACGATAAAGGCGGGCAGATCCTGGTTTTCCGTGCCCAGTCCGTAGGAGACCCACGAGCCCAGGGACGGAAATCCGTTGCGGATAAAGCCGCTGTTCATCTGAAACGTGGCTGGAGTATGGTTGGAGCTCCTCGCCAACATAGAATAGATGAAGGTCATGTCGTCCGCGCAGGTGGCCAGATGGGGCAACAAGTCGCTTACCCACAGGCCGCTCTCTCCGCGGCGACGGAACTCCCACGGGCTCTTCATCAGGTTGCCGGGCTTGCCAAAAAAAGTGTCAATCTCCCCTTTATTGGTCATGGCCTTGCCGTCGTGGGTGATCAGGTCCGGCTTGTAGTCAAATGTATCGACGTGGCTGGCGCCGCCGGCGGCAAAGATGTGAACAATCCGCTTTGCTTTGGCGGGAAAATGCGGCGACTTGGGGCCGTAGCGAGACGCCAGCCCCTGACTCTCATGGGTGGCCGCCAACCCATCCTCGCGCAACAGCCACGCCAGCGCTATCGCTCCCAGCCCGCTCCCGGCCTGCCAAAGGAAATGGCGACGGGGAAGAAAAGCAAGGTTGTTGCCGTTCAGGTTTTCATTCTTCGGCATTGCCGGAATCCTCTCGATAACGCGCTAAAGCTTGCAAGCAACTCTTTGCTTTGTCGATCTCAATTCAAATACAAAAAGTCGCTCGAGTTCAACAAGGCCCAGCACAGGCTTTCCAATTCGTGTTCGCGCAAATGGGAGAGGGCAAGGGTGGATTCGGTCGGAGTCGGCGCTCGGCCCAGGGTCAAGCGGTAGGCTAGGACCACCTTTGCTACCTCACCGGTGCCCGCTTCCTTCTTTACCCGGGCGGCCAATCGACGGGCCTGCCGCAACATGAAGGGGCTGTTCATCAACTGCAACGACTGGATGGGGGTCGTCGTCACGCTGCGCTTCGGCGCCGTCGCCGACGCGTCGGGACAGTCGAACGCCTCCAGCAGAGGGTCCCGTCCGGAGCGCACGACAATCCGATAAACCGAACGCCGGTTGTACTCGGGACCGTCCGGATCCGTCACATCGTAAAAATGCGTGTTGAAGATGCGAATCTCAAAGGGCCGGAAACCCGGCCCACCCGGGGCGGGATTGAGCTGCCCACTTACCGCCAGCATTGCGTCGCGGATCGCTTCCCCTTCCAGCCGCCGCGGCGAGAATTTCCACAGCAGCCGGTTTTCCGAATCCACCTCGGCTGCTTTCGGGTTGAAGTGCGAGGATTGCCGGTAGGTGCTGGATAGCATAATCAGCTTGTGCAGCTTCTTGAGGCTCCAGCCCTGATGGATGAATTCGGCTGCCAGCCAGTTGAGCAACTCCGGATGGGAGGGGCGGTCGCCGTTGAATCCGAAATCGTTAGGAGTGGTGACAATGCCCCTGCCGAAATGGTAGTGCCAGACGCGGTTCACCATGACCCGCGCCGTCAGCGGGTTGTCGGGATTCGCAATCCAGTCGGCCAGTTGGAGTCGGCGGAGTCCTTCGGGGGCGTCCGCCGGCAGGCCGAATTCCGGCGAGAGCGTACGCACGGCCGAAAGAGCGCCGGCAGTAACCTGCTCCTTCCTGTGTACTGGATCGCCCCGCTCCAAAACGAAGCTCGGACCCGGCTGACGGGAATTGGCCACGTAGCCCAGGGGGATGGGCGGAACAGCCTTGAGAGCACTTTCCTGTTCTGTGAGCTTGGCCAGTAGCACCGCGCGCCGACCTCGCTGGTCTTCGGTCATCTGCTCCAGCAGTTCGTCGAGCCCGACGCTGGGTGCACCCGCGCGGAACGATTGTGCGATCTGTTCCGCGGTCAGGGCCCGGTCGTACAGGCGCGCTTCGTCAATCGCGAGGAAGCCTCCGCCAAACTTGATCCTGGCGTCGCCGGCGGGAAAAACCTGGAGCTTCCCCTCCGGGCCCTGGAATTCCGGCAGGTAGGGTTCTCCGTACACCACGCCGTTCCGATAGAGGCTAATGCGGTTGTCGGCGCTATAGACGGCAGCCAGATGAATAATCTCTCCCGAGCCGGCGCTTTCCGGCTGTACGTCCAACAAGTCTTTCGTCCGATGTCCGTATTCACTGGAGTTTCGCCATTTCTTATTATTGTAGTTGAGGGTATCGGTTAGCCCGAGGGCCTTGGAGGTTTCCACGCCCATCGCGGATCCGTGCAAATCCAGTTCCGTCAGCCCCAACCAGACTTCGAAGGTTTTCTCTCGCAGGTCTTGAGGCAGCGGCCGGGTTAGGACCGATCCCTGATTCCTGCACAACGGTTCGGTTCGTTCACAGTTGAACTGCAGCCGGGTTCCGGTGATCTTCGCACCGTCCTGTAGTGTTCCGTGGAGCCCGCCGATGGGGTCTGTGGCGTCCACATCGAAGTTCCACCTCGCCATGGGGTTCGGCAGGGTTTTGTCGGGGACATAACCGCGCTTGGCCAGCACTTTTCGCCGCGCGGCCTCCTCCACGGCGGAGATCTCGGTTTTGAGCTCTTGTATGTGCTGCTGGAGCGGCGCTCTGCGTTGCTCCCGAGCTTTTGTTTCTCCCGGGGTGTGGATGGAACGGTCGCCGTGAAAAACTCCGTCAAACACCGCCTTGAGGCGATAATAGTCCTGCTGGGGAATGGGATCGAATTTATGATCGTGACAACGAGCGCAGTTGGCTGTCATTCCCAGAAAGGTCTGGGAAACGACACCGACCATGTCTTCGAGTTCTTCTTCCCGCACCCGCCCCCTCATCACCGGGCTCTGCTGTTCGTTGCCCACCTCATCCCATGGGCCGGCAACCAGGAAGCCGGTGGCGATGATTCCCGCTCGCGTGATCGGCTCCAGCACGTCGCCCGCAATCTGCTCCTTGATGAATTGGCGATAAGGCTTATCTTGGTTGAAGCTCTTGATAACGTAGTCGCGATACCGCCAGGCGTGATCGCGGATCTTATCTCGTTCATAGCCCTGGCTCTCGCCGAATCGCGCCACATCGAGCCAATGCCGGCCCCACCGCTCCCCGTAATGCGGTGAGGCGAGAAGTCGGTCCACGACCCGTTCAAATGCCATAGGAGAATCGTCCGCCAGAAATTCTTGGCTCTCTTGCACGGTGGGCGGCAACCCCGTCAGGTCGAACGTGGCGCGCCGCAGGAGGGTGAGCTTGTCGGTCGGCGGGACCGGCGCAAGCCCTTGGGTCTCCAGTTTGGCCAGAATGAACCGGTCCAACGGGGAGGTGCCCCAACTCTTGTTGTTGACCTCGGGCACCGGGGATCGGGCGAGTCGTTCGAAGGCCCACCAATCGAGTCCCGCGCGTCTTGGGCCCAAGTTGTCCCCCCACGGCGCGCCGGCGTTGATCCACTCACGGAGAGCTTCAATCTCGGACGCTGGCAGAGGATCGCCCGGGGGCATCTTCTGCGACGATACCATCTTGTACAGCAGACTTTCCGTGGCGCGGCCGGGAATTAAGGCAGGGCCCGACTGGCCCCCCTTTAGTGCGGATTCCCGGCTGGTCAGATCCAACGAGCCGGTAGGGGTGGGGCCGCTGTGGCAGGCTACGCAGCGAGTGAAAATCGGCTGAACGCGGTCTTGGAAGAGGTCGGTCGGGTCGGACGTCTGCGCCTGCCCCGCCGCCAATCCGGCCAGCAAGGGGAACGTTGCCAGCTTCAAGGGTCGCATTTTCATACTCTTATTTCTGCCCTCTTGATCTCTGCTGCATGGGGAAACTCAGCTAGGCATCCTTGGGCCACAGGGACGCGACCGTGTCTTTGATGATCTTTTCGCTGCCGACGGCCGGCGGGCCAAAGTGCTCGGTCCATACTTGACCGCCCCAGTTGGGCAGCGAAGCCGCCTCGTACCCGCCCTTGGCACCCATGCGCCACGCTTCGTCGATCGCAATGTAGCCCTGGTAGCCGTTGGTGTAGGCGAACGTCATGGTGTGTGGGAACGGAGCGTTTTCGTCAACCCACAGTTCGTACTGGCAGAACATTTCGTGGGGCATGGTGACTAGGCACCACTCCCGCCCGACCCCCACCACGTAGGCGTCAAAACGACGCGCGGGCGGCTCGGCAGCGCGATCCATGAGGTCGCGCATCTTCTGGAGCTGCCCCATGCGGCGTTCATCGTCCTTGTTGTCGGCGGCCATCTGTTGCCACAACTCTGCGCTGGGCAGCGGATGCGAGGGCAACTCGGACTGAGCGAATTTCACGCTGAGCGTCTGGGACTGGAGGGGAGTACTTTCCTTCATGGCTTGGAGCACCGCGTCGCCGAGCTTGCGTCCCTGGTCGTCAGCCTTTTCATGCGTTGACCGCAGCGGATAGCCGTTGATGTTCCCGCCGCAACCCTGGCCAAACAGCGCAATGACGTCCTCGCCCAACTCCTCACGGATACGCTTGACTGCCGCGCCCGGAAAATCGGCGCTGGTCAGATTGCTGGTACGGGGGACGATGACCGGATGGGCAGCGTGTTCGAAGAGCACGGCCATCGGCTTGCCGGACTTCCTGCTGTCGGCCACCAGTACGTTGACCCAGGGCACGACCGGGCCCGTGCGGTTGACCCCCATGAAGACGTGGCCGGTTTCCGAGTTGATGAGCCGGCGGTTGAAGCCGACCTGGGCGGGGGCTCGCCCGGCGCGAAGCGAGACCGGCTGGGCGTTCTGCTTGGCCTCCTGGACGATCGCCAGAATGGCGTCGAGGGTACTGTCGTTCCATTCGGAATTCTGGTTGCCGGCGCTCGTTGGGCGTCCGCGCGGTCCCAACGGCACGGAGGAGTGGGTATGGCTGCACGCGATCAGCGAGTTCTCGATACCTGTCTTTTTGAGGATTTCCTCCCGCAGTTGGTCGCAGACATCGAATGGCGCATCGGTCAGATCGGTGCAAATCATGGCCACCGAGTTGCCTGGGTCGCCTTCGAGGTACAGACACCGGGCGAACAGCGGATCGTGAACGCCGAGGCTCTCGAAGACTACCCGGAGGCTAATACGATTGAGCCGCTTGATTCCAATGGGCGGAGTGATGTCCCGCTGGGCGGCGCCGGCCTTGATACCCCCGCTGTCGGCTGGCTTGCCACAACCCAGGCCGCCGGTCAAGCTGGCCAGTCCGGCTATCGCGGCCCCTCCTGCTGAGGCGTGCAAGAAACTGCGGCGAGAGACCTTCCTTTTTGACACCGTCTCCACCTCTCGAAGAAATCGTAGATGATTACGCTGAGCGACCCTATATACATAATGATACACGAAGCGGCGGTTCCTGCACAACGGTCCCTTGATTCATTCACGGACCGTTCCACATGGCAAGATTGGATCTGCGGTGCCTGGGCGGATATCTCTTGTCCCGATTGGCTGGGTACGCCGGCGACCCGAGGCGCCCGAATCTCAAATTCTAAATTTGTGCTTGACAAGGGCCACTTATTCCGATAGAGATGCTAGCCATCTATAAAGCTATAAAAGCCTTGTTTCCGTCGATTTCATGCCCTTTTTATTAAGGTAGGCGATGAAAGACATTGACCACTTTCCGAATTTTTCCACAACACGATCCTTTTGCGGACCGTTCGTTCATTTCCGCGTGCGAATCTCTAGCACGGTATTCCGACTTGGAAGCCAGCTCCAAAGCGCGAGCCGTTCCCGTTTTCGGGGACCAGGACCAGCTATCAGCCTAATCTGACCCGAAGTTTTCATGACTGGAGGGAGAAACATGAAGAAGGTATTTTTGGTAATGGCATTCTTGGGAGTATCTTCTCTGGCCTGGGGACAAGCCAGCAGCGGTACGATTACGGGAAACGTGCTCGACCCCACCGGGGCGGCGGTTCCCGGGGCGGAAATAACCGTTACTCACCTTGCCACGAACGTATCGACTACGGTCCCCTCCACGGCAGCGGGAGTGTATAGGATTCTGGGCTTGAATCCGGGAGAGTATCGGGTGGAAGCCACGGTGAGCGGTTTCAAGACATTTCGGCAAGAGCCGGTAAGCGTCTTTACGGGCACGACCACGACCGTAGATATTCCCTTGGAAGTGGGTGCCGTCACGGAAACCGTCGAAGTCCTGGCCCAAGCTACCCCGCTGAACCTGGTGAGCTCGGAGATGTCCGGCGAGATCGAAGAAAGGAGTCTGTTTGACCTTCCCTTGAAGGTTAACAACAACAGGCGGGACCTTGAGTCGTTTATTGTGCTGACGCCGGGAGTGACCGGGAACGCATTTGCCAAGAACATCAACGGCAGTCAAAACATGACCACAGAGACCATCATCGACGGCATCAGTTGGCAAATTGCCCGCATCCCCGGAATAGTCGGGGGCTATGGTCCGCCCTATGAAGCGGTATCGGAGTTCAAGATACAAACCAGCAATTTTCCCGCCGAATTTAGCCGCGGCTACGGCGTAACCAATTTCACCCTGAAATCGGGGACCAACAGTTTTCATGGCAATGCGTTCGACTTTCTGCGCAACGATAAGTTGGAGGCGAACGACTTCTTCCGGAATGCGCGGGGTCAGAACCGGGCCGTTACGCGCCAGAACGAATATGGAGCTACCGTCGGCGGCCCCATCATCAAGGACAAGACCTTCTTCTTCTTTGCCTTCACCGGTTTTAGGCTGCGGGGAGGGGCGCGGGAGCGAAACCTTCTCACCCTGCCCACGGCCCTGATGAGGCAGGGAAATTTTTCCGAGTTACTGGATACGTCAAAGACCGGAGCGGCTTTCCCGATTCAGATCTATGATCCGGCTACCACCAGGCCCGACGGTGTGGGGGGCTTTGTGCGCACCGCATTCCCGGGCAACATCATACCTGCTGACCGAATCAGCAACGTGGCTAATTTGGTAACCCAAAACATTCCCAGTCCAGAGACCGGGGCGCTCACTTCCAATTTTATCTCGCAGGCTGAGGACCCTTCGGGCGAATCCGTTTGGAGCCTTAAGTTCGACCACAATATTTCCAGTCGGCAAAAGTTGAGCGGCAGCGGTTGGGTGCGAGAATTTAATGTTGACATCACCTTGGACTTCAAGGGGCCGCTTGATAATGGCCTTCAGCGTAGCCAGCCGGGACGTGGCCTGCGGCTCAGTCACGACTTCTTTATTCGGCCAACCCTGATCAACCATGTGGGGATTGGGTATGGGAGCCGTATCACGATAGGCGAGGCAGCGGAAGGGGCTTATACCCTTAACAATGCCAACCACTACAATATCCCGAACCTGCCGACGGCTCCTAAGGGGGTTTCTCCCCGTTGGATAATCGCTGGAATGCCAGCCTTGGGGGGAATTTATGATTCGGCCTCCGAAATAGGTCACAATTACAACTTTGTCGATACGATAACCTGGATTAAGGGAAGGCATACGTTCAAGGGTGGGGTGGACATTCGGGCCTATCAACAGAACATGGATCAGTGCCGCGCGTGCTCGGGGACTTTCCAGTTCGACAACCGCGCCACTTCCCAGCCTAATTCGGCTGACTTTGGCACGTTGGGCCACCCGTATGCCAGCTTCCTGCTGGGACAGTCACACACCTTCGAGCAACAAAGAGGTATTGGGTCAGCGCGTGGCTACCGCGTGGGCTACTACGCGGGATTCTTCCAGGATGAAGTGAAACTTACTCCCAAGCTGACCATGAATATCGGACTCCGCATCGCGGTGCCGACTCCGGCATCTGAGCAATACGACAGGCTCAGCTCATTGATCCTTGACCGGCCGAATCCAGGTGCGGGAGGATTACCGGGCGCGCTGGGTTTTTTGGGCTCTGGGCCGGGAGGGATTGGTAGCAGACGCTTTGTCCCGATACCCACGGACTTGTCGCCCCGGCTAGGTTTCGCTTATCGATTAAACGAACGAACAGTTGTCCGATGGGGCTATGGGATCCTCCGTTCGCAATCCAACGGCGTTACCCTGGGGCCTATCGTCAATTCCCTGCGAGCCGGGTTTGTGTTCGATCATTTTTTAACGACGTTAGATAACGGGGTGACCCCCGCTGCTGACATGGATACGGGACCCCCGGCGATAGTGATTGACCTCCCGAACACGGACCCCTCATTGCAGAACGGCGGCCGCATCGACTATTTCAACAATAATGGCCACAAGGCGGGTTATGTAAATGCTTGGAACTTGAGCGTGCAGCGCGAATTGCCGAGCCGGATCTTGGTAGATCTGGCGTATGTGGGCCAAAAGGGGGTCAACTTGGCAGCAGGCATGGAGAATTTAGGCCAGGTGCCCTACGAGCGTCTTTCCCTGGGGCCGCTTCTTACCAAGGACATCAACCATCCGGATGTGGTTGCCGCCGGGTTCGGGTTGCCTTATGAAGGGTTTAAGGGATCGCTGGCGCAAGCACTTCGTCCTTACCCGCAATATACGGCGATCACCTCTTGGGTGGAACCGACTGGATCAAGCAGTTACCATAGCTTCCAGATGAAAATCCAGAAGCAGTTTTCCCGAGGGCTGTCATTTCTGGTCAGCTACACGGCTTCCAAGAGCCTTACGAATCAATTCCGTAATGCCTTTGCTGTAAACGGTCCCGATCCCATCTTTACGGAGGACCGCAGATTGTACTGGGCGCCAGCGCAGTTGGACAGCCCGCACAATCTGGCGATGAGCGGTGTCTATGAGCTGCCGTTCGGACCGGGGAAACGCTTCGCCAATACAGGCGGAGCGATAGGAAAGATCATAGGCGGATGGCAAGTTGCTGCCATCGCGCGCTATTTGTCAGGAAACCCGATCGAGGTTCTGGGTGGACCGTCTTTGCCCATCTTTGGTGGACGAAACCGGCCGAACCGGGTGGCGGGAGTTCCGGTTCGCACGAGTGTCGGCCCCGGCAACTTTGACCCTGCTACAGATAAGTGGTTTAATATCAACGCTTTTTCGGCACCACCCCCTCTTGCAGTTTGTGCGGCGAATCCTCGAAGCTGCCGAGGTAACCTGGCGCCGCGGCTCTCCGACGGGCGCAATTTCGCGTTTTTGAGCGAGGACATCTCGTTCTTCAAGTTTATTCCGTTCACGGAGCATATACGGCTCGAATTTCGCGCTGAGTTTTATAACGCGTTCAATCGGGCTGTTTTCAGAGCGCGCGGGACGGAAAATTTCGATTCTCCGGCCGGATTCGGCGATGTGACAGGTACTCAACTCCCTCCCAGACAGATTCAAATGGGGTTGAAATTGCATTTCTGACCGGTTGCTCATTCCTTGCTGAGAAGGAGGCCGCCGTTCACGCCCGGAGGATGGCGGCCTTTTTGTTATAAGAAGGGGAGGGTCGGGGTTTGTTCTGGCACAGGCTGCGAGGCAGCTTGCGCGAGGCAATTAATCCGAACCTCTGGTATTTCTGCCTTCAGTTCCCTACAATATGACACAAAGGAACCTTCGCCATGAACGTCATCGTCATTGCTACCGACAGTCTGCGGGCGGATCACGTGGGGTGCTATCCTCAATGCCGAACCTACGCTGGCAGAAAAGTGCAGACGCCGAATCTGGACCGACTCGCTGCCGAGGGAACCCTCTTCGAGCATGCCTATTGCGAGAGCCTTCCTACCCTGCCGACGCGCACGAGTTGGTGGACGGGCCGGGTGAATTTCCCTTTCCACGGCTGGCAGCCTTTTGCGAATTCCGATTACCTCCTGGCGGAGATTCTCTGGAGCCGGGGCTACACCTCGGTGCTGATCAGCGATACCTACCACATGCACGAACCGGTTTATAACTGCGGCCGCGGCTTCGACTACGTGCACTGGGTTCGCGGCCAAGAGTACGACCCCTGGATCGTGGATCCCAAGGTAAAGGTGGATCTGCGCCCCTGGCACCGCCTGGATGGCGAACGTGACGAGGCTTGGCGGCCTCGCTTCGAGCAATACATGAGGAACCGTTCTACCTTCCGCCACGAAGAGGATTGGTTTGCCCCGCGGGTGACGACGGAAGCGATTCGCTGGCTTGATGAGTACGTTCACCAGCGCGGGCTGCGGGACAACATGTTCATTTGGGTGGACTACTATGACCCGCACGAGCCCTGGGACCCTCCCGAGCCTTACTGGAGCATGTACCGGGACCCGGAGTACCGGGGCCAGGACCTTATCGATCCCATCCCGCGGCAGACGGCCGGCTACATGAGCGCCGAGGAAATCGAGCGGACCATGAGCCTCTACGCGGGTGAGGTTACTTTCGTGGACAAATGGGTGGGAACTCTCCTCGATCATATTCGCCAGCTCGGCCTTTATGAAAACAGCTTGATCATGCACGTTTCCGATCACGGCGAGCCCTTCGGGGAGCATGGGATTATCCGCAAAGCTCGCCCCTGGAACTACGAGGAGCTGGTCCACATCCCCTGGATCATTCGCCATCCGGAGGACATGGGCAAAGGGAAACGCGCAAAGGCTCTGGTCCAGCCCACCGACCTGATGCCCACGGTGCTTGATTTCCTGGGAATCCGGGAGGAATTGGTTCTTCCGTTTATGGCTCCCAGGAGAACCCGGGAACTCTTTCCTCAGAACGTGGTGCTCGATACCCGCAAGGTCAAGCTCCATGGTACGAGCTTGTTACCCGTCATAAAAGGGGAGACCGAAGAAGTCCATCGGCATGCCTTCACGGGCCACTACGGCCGGCAGTGGTCCCTTCAGGACCGAACGTGGCGCCTGCTGGTGGATATGGATGGGGTGCCAGGAGCCTGGGTTTCTGCCCATCGCAGCGATCGGCCACCCCAGCTCTACCATCGGCCCACCGATCCGGGTGACCATAAGAACGTCGCGAGCGAGCATCCGGAGGTAATTCAGGAGTTGGAACTGGAGCTGTGGCGATGGGCGGGAACCCTGGCTTAGAAGCGTCCGTCGGGACGGAAGTCTTCTCGAGCCGGCTGGGTCCCGAGGGGGGTGTCATGGAAAAGAGTCGGAGAGATTTCCTGAAGCGGTGTGCCCTCCTGGCAGCCTGTGGCCCGGTGTGGCGCGCAGAGGTGAGGGGCCACCAGGGAGCCTTGGGCCAGACCTTCGCCCCCAAGATTGGCATCACCACCAATACCCGAGATGGCTGGGCAAACGACTTCGTGCGATCGCTCGATGAAGCGGCCGAGGTAGGCTACCCTGCCATCGAGACCTTTCCAAAATATGTGCAGCCTTACTTCGATCGTCCCGCGGTTCTCCGCGAAATGCTCCAAAGCCGGGGATTGCGACTGGAAACCGTCTCCAATGGGTCTGGCATGGAGATCGACTTTGTGGACCCCCGCCGAGCGTCTAAACTCCTCGAAGATCACATGCGATTGGTAAGATTTATTAAACTCTTCGGCTGTGACCACTTAAAAATTAACACCGGCTGGAACGGCCGGCACACTACGACGCCCGAAGAGTTGCGCGAGATGGCGAAGAGACTCGACCAATTGGGAAAACTCACCACCCAAGAAGGGGTCAAGCTGGGTGTGCACGCACACCTGTGGAGACAATTGGAGCTTCGGCACGAGGTCGAAACCGTTATGCAACGGACGGATCCCCGGTATGTAAACCTCGTGTTGGATACCGGCCACTACACCATGGCGGGCATGGACCCCGTCGAGATGACGCGGATCTACATCGACCGAATCATCGAATTCCACTTCAAAGACACCAAACCGGAGCACCGTGGCGGAAACAAAGGTCCGATTCCGTGGTATGGAGACCGTCCGGCCATGCTGGAGGCGACCCTGCGGGACCCCATCTTCTTCGAGCTCGGCAAAGGCGGTGTGGATTTTCCCGCCATCACGGATATTTTGCGACGGAACGGCTATCAGGGCTGGATTACCGTCGAGCTTGATTCCACCCTGAGCACCCCCAAGCAGAGCGCTCGCATCAGCAAGAATTATTTGGAAAAGACGCTAGGTCTCCAGGTTTAGCGGGCAGCAAGCTCCAAGCCGAGATCAAGCTTGTACTTCGACAAAAATGAAATCAGACGTAAAAGACATCCTCGGAGAATGGCTCAAGCTCGGCCACCAGCTACCGCAAGCGACGGTGGCCAGGCGGATGGCTTCCAAGAATACCTAATCGTCACTTCCGTTCTCAGGAGGCTCCAAGAACCATTCGAGTCTTTCCTCCATGGAAAGTCCTTGGGGTTGGTGGGGGGCTCTGGGGTCGGTGCTGATGAAGACTTCCAGCATCTTTTCCTGCATGTCCTTCACCACTTCACGGTATCTCGGGTCGCCCGCCAGATTCTTGAATTCCTTGGGGTCGGCTGTAACGTTGTAGAGACGATGGAGCCGGCCTGAAGGTCCAAAGCCCGTCGCATACCCAAGGGTCAAGTCCTGTGTCCCGCGGGTGAAGATGTACTTCCATTCTTCGGTTCTTACCATGGCCTTGTTATCATCGTGGTATTCGCTGAAAACGAAATCTCGCTGCTGCTCGGTCCTGCCCATGAGCATAGCCACGAGGCTTTGACCGTGGGCAGTGGGCATAGGTGGGACCTGTAGAATTTCCAGAATCGTGGGAACTAAATCGAGCATTTCGACCAGGGCGCCTACCGTTCGCGGGTGCAAGCGGGGATCCCGAATCAGCAGGGGAATCCGCACGGATTCCTCCCACATCGTTTGCTTTTCAAATCGCCCATGATGGCCGAGCTGGTAACCGTGGTCTCCCACGAAAACGACAAGGGTCGTTCGGTCTAATCCCAGCTCCTTAAGGGCATCTAACGCCAAGCCGACGTTCTTATCGAGGTATTCAACGGAACTGTAATAAGAGGCACCGATGCCGCGCTTGTCTTCTTCGCTTAGGTCCCGAAAGATCGCGGGGATCCAGCGCCCATCCTCGGGACCCACTTCCGGCAAAGGCATCTCGGAAGATTTGTATTTACCGGCATATTCGATCGGGAAGTTGAAGGGAGAGTGCGGCTCATAAAAACTCAGCCAGAGACAAAAACGATTGGCTTGGTTCTCTCGCATGAAGTCAATGGCCCGCCGGACAAAATAAGTCCCCAAGGAGTCTTCGTCATAAGCGGATCCATGTCCATCCGGCCTTGCCGCTTGGAATCCCCCGTTGGGCAGCGTGTCTGCGTTCAGCCAGATCCGCGCCGGATCGCGAAAGGGATGGTAAGCGGGCCTGACGGGAGTCCCCTCCGGCGGGGTGCGGGGAGGATGTTCTTGCAGGTATCTATGGTGATCTTTGCGATCGACGCGGGAATCAAAACCATGCTTGAGGTCGCTGTTAAAGTCCATTTTTCCGACGGCGCCCGTCTTGAACCCATAGTTTTTCAGATGCTCGGCTATGGTGACCTGGTCTTCGGGAAGCGGCGTTCCCAGTAAGGTCACGCCGCAAGCGTGTGGGTACCTGCCCGTGATGAGGGATTGCCGGGACGGGGTGCAGATGGGGCAATTGGTGTAGGCGGTTTCAAAGCGTACTCCTTCGGCGGCCAGTCGATCGAGGTTGGGAGTACGGATGATTGGATTTCCATAACAACCCAGAGCGTAGGCGGCCAGGTCGTCTGAACTGATGAAGAGCACATTGCGAATCTGCTCCCTCTGCCGATCCCGTGTAGAGGTGCAAGAGACTTGAGAAACCAGCCCTATCAAGGCCACCAGAACAGTGAGCGAGGGGTATTTCATAAGAACCCACTGAGGCAAGGCAGGCGGCCTCAACCGGCTAAACGTGACCCCATCCGGACTCAGCGGGCATTACCCGGATGGGTTTCTGCTGACCTGCAAGGCGAGTCTTCATGACATGGGTTGCCGCGCCGGCTCTTGACCCTGGCAGGTCTCAAGCGATGATGTCTTGAATCACTTTCCCGCGCACGTCTGTCAACCGGAAATCGCGGCCGCTGTGGCGGTAGGTGAGGCGGGTATGATCGAGTCCCATCAGGTGCAGGATCGTGGCGTGCAGGTCGTGGACGTGGACCGGTTTTTCTACCGCTCTGAAGCCGAAGTCGTCCGTATTCCCGTAGGTCAAGCCACCTTGGATGCCGCCACCGGCTAAAACCATCGAGAAACCGTAGCTGTTGTGGTCACGGCCGGCGTGGAGTCTGATATTGCCGCTGACTTCGACCGTTGGAGTTCGGCCAAACTCCCCGCCAATCAGGATCAGGGTCTCCTCCAGGAGTCCTCTCGATTTCAAATCCCGAATCAGGGCCGCGATCGGCTGGTCCGACTCCTGCCCCAGTTTCCGTAGATCGAAAATGTCCTCGTGCGTGTCCCAGGGCTGGCCGTTGCCGTGATACATCTGAACCATGCGGACCCCTCGCTCGACCAGACGTCGGGCGATCAAGCAACCGCGGGCAAAGTCTCCCTCCCCATAACTCTCCTGCGTTGCTGGGCTCTCCTTGCTGATGTCGAAGGCATCCATGGCCTCGATCTGCATGCGGTAGGCCATTTCCATGGAACGAATCGTGGCCTCGAGCTGGGGTGCTGGGTTCTGCTGTTCCAGATGAGTGCGGTTCAGCCGGCTCAAAAGCTCAACTTGGCGGCGCTGCTGGTGGGGAGCCAACTGAGGGTTGCGGGCGTAAGGCAGCAGCTTCTCGGGATCGGATTCACTGTTCTGGATGTGGGCGCCCTGATAGGCTCCGGGCAGGTAAGCCGAGGACCATAGCTGGGGGCCGATCACGGGCACTCCCGGGCACATGACGATATAGCCCGGCAGGTTCTGATTTTCAGTGCCCAGCCCATAGGTCAACCAGGCACCCATCGAGGGATGTCCCGGCAGCCGCTGGCCGCAATTCATCATGAACAAAGACCGCGCGTGTTCCGGCAGGTCGGTGTACATCGACTTGATGACGCAGACGTCGTCGATACAGGCAGCGAGTTTTGGAAAGACCTCGCTGACCTCGATGCCGCTTTGACCGTACTTTTTGAACTCAAACGGAGAGCGCATCAGGTTGCCCGTCGTACGCTCGGTCTGCAGGTTTCCACCCGGGTACGGCTTCCCGTGGTGCTTGGCCAGCATGGGCTTGTGGTCGAAGGTATCCACATGCGAAGGGCCGCCATTGAAGAAAAGAAAGATGACGTGCTTGGCCCTGGGTGGGAAGTGCGTGGGCTTGACGTCCAGCGGGCCGGCGGCCTGACCCGTATGCCCCAGAAGATGCGCCAGTCCCAGCATGCCGAACCCGCTGCCCAGGGTCCGGAGCAGCTCGCGTCGGCTTATCTCTGGTGTGCTAAGCTGCATGGTAAATCTCCTTTAATTCACGTACAAAAATTCGTTGGAAACCAGAAGGACCTGGCAGAAACGCGGCCATTCGGTCGGGTCCGGCTTCAGAAATTCACGCCCCGCCTTCATTTCCTCCGCGGTTGGCTCTCGGCCGAACAACAAACGATAGGCCCTCCGGATCTTGGCCCCGTTATCGCCGCTGACTTCCTTTTCCAAGCGTGACGCCAATGCCTTCGCCTGCCGCATGACCAGCTCGCTATTGAGGAAAAACAATCCCTGCAAAGCGGTATTGGTCCCGATTCGCTGTGGGCTGGTGCTGTTGGGATTCGGGAAATCGAACAAGCCCAACATGGTGTCGAGCCTCCGCCGGCTGACGTATCCGTAAACCGAGCGGCGCTGGTTCTTCTCGTCGGTCAGCATCCCGGGCTCCCCACCACGGGTTGCGTCGAGGTTGCCCGCTACATAGAGGAGAGAATCCCGCAGGGCCTCGGCGTCCAAGCGCCGACGATTGCCGCGCCAGAACAGCACGTTGTCCGGGTCGGTAGCAAAGTTTTTCTCTGCGTGTTGGGTGCTGAGTCGGTAGGTGGCCGAGAGCATGATCTCCCTATGCATCGCCTTGATCGACCAGTTGTTCTCGATCAGCCGGCTGGCTAGATAATCGATCAGTTGAGGGTGACTGGGACGATTGCCCATTTGGCCGAAATCGCTGGGCGTGCGCACGATGCCCTGCCCGAAATGGTGCAGCCAGATCCGGTTGACCATGACTCGCGGCGTAAGCGGGTTCTTCGGGTCGGCAATCGCCTCGGCCAGCTCCAATCGACCGCTCCCTTGGGTAAAGGGCACGGGTTCGCCTTCGCTCAGGACCGTCAAGAACTGCCGCGGCACTTCGTCGCCCAAATTGTCTTTGTCCCCGCGAATGTGGACATGCTCATTCTTGGGTTCCTCAACGTCGGAGATGACATGCAGAAACGGGTACTTGGGAGGCAGTTGGTCCTTGAGAGCTTTGATGTTGGCCTGCATCGCGGTCAGGTGATCTTTCCACACCCCTTCGAGGAAGCGATCGATTTTCTCGTGATCGTAGTAAAGGATCCCTCCCTCAAAATCCCTCATAATGACGTCTTCCTTCCCGGAAGCCAGGTCCCTCCAGAAGAAGTAACGATTTCTTTCCAAGGAGAGCGTTTCCGTTTCCGCTCGGTTTGAGAACGTGTCGGTTCCTCCAAGTCGGATCTTGTTTTTCTCGTCGATTTCCTTCTTTTCCCGAATGAGGGAAATGAGTAGTTCCTGGGTCTCATCCGCGAAGCGTCGCACCTCTGCTTCGGCCGCGCCCCGACGCAGCAAATTGTCCCAACTGTCCAGTAGAGGATGCTTCCGGGGAGAGTTCCCGAGATACTTCACCCAGCGTTCGAGGGTTTCTCGATCCAACGATGCCTGCTGGGCAGCCTCCTGGAGGTCGCCCTTGGGCGGCCCCAGCACTTGCCACGCGGCAACCATGTAAGAGGAAGTTCGCCGGGCCAGAATATCCACGAGCTGACGGCTCTGCGTCTTGAGAAATTCTTTGAGCGCGCCCTCCTCAGCGTCCACTTTCTTCTTTTGGCTCTGATATTCCTCTACCACCTCCTGGGGCGACAAGGGATATTCGTCGGTTTTCGTGCTGTTGAACACACCTAACAGGGCGTAATAGTCTTCCGTCGAGATGGGATCGAACTTATGATCGTGGCACTGGGCGCAGGCGACGCTTAAAGCCAGGAAGCCACGAGTGGTTGCGTCAATGCGGTCGTCTTGGAATTGCGGGCTTAGAGCAAAAAACCCGAGGCCGCCAACCGATTCGCGCTGGACCCCTTCGAGCAGGTCCCCGGCGATCTGGGCCTTGACAAACCGATCGTAGGGCATGTCTTCGTGAAACGCTTGAATCACCCAATCCCGATAGCGATAGGCGTGGGGATAGGGGTCCATCATCACTGAATTGAGTTTGTCGTCCGCATATCGAGCCACGTCGAGCCAGTACCGTCCCCAACGCTCACCATAATGAGGAGATGCCAGCAGACGGTCAACCACCCTGGCGAACGCATCCGGGGAGGAATCGCCTACGAATGCATCCACTTCCTCCGGGCTGGGTGGAAGTCCGATGAGGTCGAAGGACGCGCGCCGAATGAGGGTTCGTTTATCGGCGGGCGGGACGGGGGATAGGCCCTTTTCCTCCAGCTTGGCCAGGATAAAGTAGTCGATCGGCGCAGTCGGCCAGTCTTTTTGCTTCACCGACGGGAGGGGATAGTCTTGAACCGGCTGGAAGGACCAGAACTTGCGGCCTTGCTCGAAGTCGATGCCGTTCTCTTCGGCTTCTGCGGCTGGGACGGATTCCTGAGTACGAGGGTCGGGCGCTCCCATCTTGATCCAGGCAGTGAGGTCGGCAATCTGCTCATCGCTGATCTTGCCGGTCGGCGGCATCTTCAGATCGGAACTCCTATAGGAGACGGCCTGAATCAGCAGGCTCTTTTCGGGCTCTCCCGGCACAATCGCCGGACCGCGGCTACCCCCTTTCAGAAGGCCGGCTTTCGAATCCAGCCACAGGCCCGCCATGGCGTCCACCTCGGTGCTGTGACACGGGTAGCAGTTTTCTGCCAGTACCGGCCGGATCTTCATTTCGAAAAATTCCATCTCTCCCGGACTTGCATCGCCGCGCACGAGCGGCGGAACCAAACCCAGAACGAGGGTGGCGGTGACCACTGACAACGTTAACGCAACTCTGGAAACTATGCCGCGCATCACAACACCTTTATCCTGAATTTCCGATCGGAATCGCCCCTGGGAAAAGGATACACCCCCACCGCCGTCATTTCAACTTTCTGGCTGATTCCGGCTTGTAGGTCCGCGAACGCGAAGACAACGTGGGGTGCCCTCCCATCAAGTCTTGGAAGCGCAGGTCGGAGTGCCGAGGCTGAACTCTTGGCCACCGAGGGCTGCGGCTTGACCCGGAGGTTCTTGCCTAAGCCAGGATTTCTTTCACCACGCGGGCCGGCTCCACGCCGGTAAGCCGTTCGTCGAGCCCGTTATGGTTGTAAACCAATTTGCGGTGATCCATCCCCAACTGATGCAAGGTGGTAGCGTGGAAATCGTGCACGCTGACAGGATTTTCCACCGCTTGGTAGCCGATCTCGTCGGTGGTGCCGTAAACGGTTCCGCCTTGGATGCCGCCCCCGGCCATCCACACCGTAAAGCCCGCCGGACCATGGTCGCGGCCGCCAATCTTATCCCCCGGATTGAATTGAGCGTAGGGCAGGCGGCCGAACTCGCCGCCCCAGGTGACTAAGGTGCCGTCGAGCAGGCCGCGCTGTTTGAGGTCCCGCAACAGAGCGCCGACCGGCTTATCGGTCTCGTCGCAGCAGATCCGTAAGTTCTTTTCCAGGTTGGCATGGTGGTCCCAACTGTAACTGGCGTAAATCTGCACGAACCGCACCCCCCGTTCCACTAACCGACGGGCCATCAGGCAGCGGCGGCCGTAGGAGGCAGTGACCTCCTCATTCAGCCCGTACATCTGCTGGGTCTCCGGGCTCTCTTGCGAGATATCCAGGGCGTCGGTGGCCGAGATTTGCATCCGCGCGGCCAACTCATAGCTCGAAATGCGAGCTTCCAGGTCGGGTTGGCCGGGCCGGCGGTCGTGATGGGCCGCGTCGAGCCGACCCAGCAGGGAACGCTTTAGCTCCACAACCGACTGCGGTAAGCCCTCGGGGGGCTTCAGGTTCAAAATGGGGGAACCTTGCGAGCGCAAATGGGTCCCCTGATACACCGGCGGCAACCATCCGGAATGCCAATTCTTGATACCCCCGGAGAGCACCTGCATCGAATCAATCAGCACCACGTAGGCGGGCAGGTTTTGGGTCTCGCAGCCCAGCCCATAGACCACCCAGGCTCCCACCGTCGGGCGGTCCGGAAACATGCTCCCGCCTTGCATCAGAAACGTCGCCGGCCCATGACTGAAATTGGTGGTGAACATGGAGCGGATCAGGGCGATGTCGTCGGCTTGCTGGGCCAGGTGGGGCAGAAGCTCGGAAATCTCCATCCCGGATTCCCCATGCCGGGCAAACTGGAAGGGCGAGGGCATCATCCCCCCGGCGTTGCCGATGAACAGAATGTCCTTGGCGATGTCGCGCCCCGGAGGTTGACCTGCGTACTTCTCCAGCAGCGGTTTGGGATCCAATAAATCGACCTGGCTGGGGCCCCCGCTCATGAAAAGCTGGATCACGGCCTTCGCCTTCGGCTCAAAGTGCGGAGCACGCGGCTGCAGATCGTAAACCTTCCGATGGCCCGCCTGGGCCCGAGCCGGTTGGGGCGAAAACAGATCGCCCCCCAGCAGATAGGCCAGAGCCGCTCCGTAGAGTCCATCGCTCACCCGCGAGAACAAGTCCCGGCGCGACAGGGTGGACTCCCAGCTCCCAGGGGGATCCGCTTCGGCATGGAACGGGGGGCGCATGCTGGCGTCCTCAATCAATGTAGATAAACTCGGCCGAGTTCAGAATGGTGTGGCAGAAGCTGCCCAGCGCCAGCCAGCGGGCTTTGGCTCGTTTGGGTTCAGCCGGGACCTCTCCTTCCAGATATTCCAACCAGCGATGGGTTAAATCCTGCACCGCCTCCACGCCCAGCTTCATCTCCTCGGCCGAAGGCCAACGGGACAGTGCGGCCAGATAGACCCGCTCCACTTGCTTCTCCACATTCCCGCCTACCACATCCATCACTCGACCGGCAAAATAACGGGCATTTTCGTGAAGCATGCCACTGTTCATCAGTTGCAGGGCCTGAAGGGAAACGGTCGAGTGTCCGCGCTGGAGACAATTCGGCTCCAGTTGGGGTCCGTCGAAGGCCGCCAGCAGGGTCAGCGGCGTTTGACGCTTCTGCAGCATATAGATGCTGCGACGAAAGCCGGTCCGCAGTCCTTTGCTGAACACTTCCCCCTCGGGCGTCACCTCCACCTCCACCGGCGGCCCAAAGGGCTTCGGGTCCAAACGCCCCGCCACGCTCAGCATCGAGTCACGAATCGCTTCCGCGTCCATGCGTCGCAGCGGGAATCTCGCAAGCAGCACGTTGTCTGGATCAGCCCCGGGCACCGCCGGATCAAAACGCGAGCTTTGCCGATAGACGGTGGAGGTCATCATCAGCTTGTGCATCTTCTTGAGGCTCCAGCCCCGGTGCACAAATTCGGTGGCCAACCAGTCCAGCAGCTTCGGATGCGAGGGCCGGGCCCCCGTGCGGCCGAAGTTCCCCGGGGTCGCCACCAGACCGATCCCAAAGTGGTGCTGCCAGAGGCGGTTCACCATCACTCGCGCTGTCAGCGGGTGATGGGGCTGCACCAGCCAGCGTGCCAGCGCCAGCCGGCGGCCGCTGGTTTGGGTCGTCCAGCGCGGCTTCATGACTCGATACGGAGCCAGCCCATCCCTCAGCACCGAAGGTACGCCCGGGTCCACCAAGGGTCCCGGGCTGAGGTAATCTCCTCGCCGCAGCAGATAGACCGGGGTCGGTTCTCCTCCCACGTCGAACAGGGCGCGGATGCCGGGCTCCCGCCGAAGCCTCTTTTGGGCTGCCTCGACCGCGGCCTGGATCTTCTTCGCCTCTTGCTTGAAATCGCCGAACCTTTCTTCCAAATCCTCCGTTTCCACTCCGAGCGCGCCGGCAAACTTTTCCACCAGATACTTCTGGGGGCTACTGCGTTTCTGCGCCGGGGTGGCGAAGGCCCTCTGCACGTCCTCTGCGAGGGCCGCGGGTAACTGGGCCAGCTTCTCCGCGAAGAGCTTTTCCCGCAGGGGCCGCGCCTTCTCCTCCAGGGAGCGCTGCAAACGTTCGATCTCCTCCTGAATGGGGGCGTTGTAGCTTTCTACTGCGCGCCGCTCGTCTTCCGGAACGCTTGCCAGAGAACGCTGCGGATAAGGCTCTTCCTGGTTGGGCTTCTGCACTCCACTCCGGTTGGGCTGAAACCAGTCGTAGGGATCGTAGGCCGTTCGGAAGATGGCGCTGAAGCGATAGTAGTCGCGCTGCGGGATGGGATCATACTTGTGGCTGTGGCATTGCGCGCACGCCAGCGTGAGTCCCATCACCGTGGAGCTGAAAATCTCTACCTGGTTCGCCACCACGTCCAGCCGATCGCGAATCGCGTTGGAAGACCCATAGGTGCCGTCCGGCCCCATCCGCATGAATCCGGTGGCCACCAGCTTGTCGAGCTGCTCGGGAGTGAGTTCCTTGTTGTAGTCGAGCAATTCGTCGCCGGCAATCTGCTCCACCAGGAACTCGTCATAGGGTTTGTCGCTGTTCAGGGAACGGATCACGTAGTCGCGATAACGGTAGGCATGGGGCCGAACTGAATCCGCATTCGTAATTCCTTCCGAGTCGGCGTAGCCGGCGGCGTCAAGCCAATACCGTGCCCAGCGCTCACCGTAATGCGGTGACGCCAACAGACGGTCAATCATGCGCTCATAATGCCCCGGCTTTCCATCTCGCAGATAGGATTCGATCTCCTCGGGCTCGGGTGGCAGCCCGATCAGGTCCAAATACGCTCGCCGCATCAGCGTCAGACGCTCTACTTCGGACGAAAAGCCGAGACCTTTGGCCTCCAGCTTCGCCAGCAGAAAGGCGTCGATAGGCGTGCGGACCCGGTGTTTGTGACGCACTTGCGGCACGCGGGGTCGGTTGGGCGGCTGGAACGACCAGAACCGGCGGTCCTTCTCGCTCACCAGCGGGTCCGGCCCGCTTCCTACCGCCAGAACCTCTTCCGCCACCGTCGGCGCACCGGCTGCAATCCACTGGCGCAGCTTCTCCAACTCCTGCGAGGTCACCGGGCGCACCGTGTAGGGGCGTAGCGATGCGGGAGGGGGCATCTGCTGAGCGGCGATCCGCTGGATCAGGAGGCTCTCGTCCGGCTTGCCGGGGACGATTGCCGGACCGGACTTTCCGCCTTGGAGCAGGCTGGCGCGGGTCCGCATGTCCAGCCCCCCTTCCTGCTTTCGCCGGCCGTGACATACCACACAACGTACATGCAGGATGGGCACCATGACGTCGTGTTCCGTGACCTTCGCCACCTCCACCGGCCCGGCTTGTTGCCCTTCCTTTAACGCACCGGCCTCGATCCAGCGGCGAATCAATTCGATCTGGTCGGCTTTTAGCTTTTCACCCCCCAGAGGCATCGACCCCGTCTCGACCTTCTCATACAGCAAGCTCTCTTTGGCGGAACCAGGCTGGACGGCTGGCCCGGCCTCACCGCCTTTCAAGACACTCTCTTGCGTCCGCAAATCCAGTCCGTTCTGCTGCAATGTTTCACCATGACAGGCCAGACAGTTGGCTGCCAAGATAGGCCGAATGTCGGATTCAAACCGCGGGCCTTCCCGGGTTGCCTTCTCCACCGCGGCAGAACCCGAGCCAGACAGGAGCACCGCCATAAGGGCAGGGCGGGACAAACACTTTAGGTGGGATAACATCGAAGCGCTCTCATTTCAACTTATATACGCTCCCTGCCTGCATTTGTCAAACGTAACGGCCATGGACTCTCCGCTTACGCCCTCTTTAGGGACATCGCGATGTTTTGTGCGCGACGTTGTGGCAACGCCTCTCATTTTGGGCTTGAAAACGGGGAAGCGGTCTATATATGGGGTTACGGAGCTTCTTCACGGGGAAGCGGACGGCCAGGGAAGCGGCCACGGCGTCACATTCGGGGAGCGGAGCATCGAACGAACGTCGGCGGAACCACCTAACCGGGCCGCGACCGCCGCCCGACCACGGCCCGGGCGATCCGCGCTTGAAACGGGAAGGCCCCCGGCGTATGATTTTCCGTAAAGGCTAACGTTGCAATCGGCAATTTCGGCTCAGGAGGCCTGAACTCCGTCAGGCCCCATATGGATGGAGGGATAAGATCATGACCCAGCCCGAGAACCAGCAAAAATCGCGTTCCTCGCGCCGCGACTTTCTCAGGTCTTCGACCCTGGGGGCAGTCGGGGGCGTGGTGGCCACTCAGTTGAGCTTGGCTCCTCACGTTCATCCCGCCGGCAGCGACAGGGTGAAAATCGGCCTGATCGGATGCGGCAGTCGGGGCACCGGTGCCGTCAGAGACGCCCTCCGGGCCGCCCCGAACGTTAAGCTCGTAGCGATGGGTGACGTTTTTCGGGATCGACTGGATAGCAGCTTGAAAGCGCTTCTGAAAGAACAGCCGAATGGGGTCGAGGTGCCGGAGGAACGCTGCCATGTCGGCTTTGATGCTTATCAAAAAGTGATTGCCGGCGACGTGGACTCTGTGATTCTGGCGACTCCGCCGGGTTTCCGGCCCGAACACCTGCGCGCGGCAGTGGCCGCCGGCAAACATGTCTTCGCCGAGAAACCGGTGGCGGTGGATGGTCCGGGGGTCCGGACCTGCCTGGAGGTCTTCGCGCAGGCGGAGGCCAAAGGAGTGAATATCGTTGCCGGGACAGTGCGCCGCCGCATGACCGGGTATCTCGAAACCATGAAGCGTGTCCACGACGGAGCCATTGGCCGCATCCTGGCGGCGCGCTGCTACTGGAACACGGGAGGACTGTGGGTGAAACGGCGCCAGCCGGAGTGGACGGATATGGAGTGGCAGTTGCGCAACTGGCTCTACTTCACCTGGCTCTCCGGGGATCACATCGTAGAACAACACGTCCATAATCTGGACGCCGTGAACTGGGCCATGGCCGCCCACCCGGTTCGTGCCGTCGGTATGGGGGGACGTCAGGTACGGACCGATCCCGCTTATGGCCACATCTACGATCACTTCGCTATCGATTACGAGTATGAGTCCGGCTGCCACCTGATGAGCATGTGCCGACAGATCGACGGTTGCGAGAAGAACGTCTCGGAAGCGCTCATCGGGGATAAAGGGTCGTGCCATCTGGACATTCTGGGCGTCAACCGCTACCGGATCACCGGCGCCAACCGTTGGCGCCTGCGTGGCAAAGAAAACAACGCTTACGTCCAGGAGCATGCGGACCTGATCGAGAGCATTCGATCCGGCAGGAAGATCAACGAGCTCAAGGACATGGCCGAGAGCACCCTCACGGCCATCATGGGCCGGATGTCGGCTTACACCGGCCAGGCCATTACCTGGGAACAGGCCCTGAATTCTACCGAGAAGCTAGGCCCTGCCAAGCCCCAATGGGGAGACCTGCCCGTTCCTCCCGTTGCGATACCGGAGCGGACTGAGTTGGTGTAAATAATTAAAGAATCGGGAGAGAGAAAAACTGAGGGGGGAGAAGCTATTCCGTCATGGGGGTTTCCCCGTTAGAGTGCCAATCGCCTTCCGTGGGCAGACACCGTGGGTCCCATACGAGCGACCCCCATCCGAGGCATACGATGCTCATCGTTTCGAGCCAGGCATAACGCAAAGCTGAGGCTCTTCTCTTACCAACTCCGGTAAGCCCCCGGGACCCCCGTAGGACTCCTTCGCCAGAAAGAGCACTCGGCGCTCAATCTTCAGCCAACGATTCGGGTCAATGGGTCCATCGGACACGAAGGTTTCTGTAGCGTTTGGTGGACGTTCCCGCCACTCCTTCAGGATGGCCTGGTGTGTCTTAAGGTTCATCCTCTTACTTCCCTGCTAACGATAAAGCTCACCGGCGCTGTTAAGCGTCCGGTGCAGCGCCTTGTTCGGCGGCTGATTTCTCCCCAGGATCGATCTCCTGAGTGCGCGTGTCGATGACTTCGAACGGGATGTCCGTGAGGTAGCTCTGGAGTTGCTTGATGACCAAATCCAAGCGAGCGTCAACGAAAGTGTCCAAAGCGTCATGTGGCATCTGCTCTGCTCGCGCCCATTCGACGATCGCGTCGGGCAAGAGATGGGTGTGCTGGAGCTCGTCGAATCGAGACCTGAGATAGTTGTGCAGGTATTTTAGCGGATTTCGGTTACTGATCTTTAGGTTCGTAATTTGCGTCAGATAGGCAATGTTTAGCAGGCTATCAGCGTACCTTCCTTGATCTCCAAGATGCTTCTCGCAGAAGTCACGCGGGAAGATGTGATGCAGGTTTGGATGGTCCGTGAGAGTGTAATAGACCTGCGTCAAGACATTGCGATCTGGGTGTTCCCAGTCGCGTGGACCTTGATGCGCGTAGAGGGAAAGCATCGCTCGCGAGAGCCGACCACGGGTACTGTATGCTGTTCGCCGCAAGTTCTCGCGGTCGATCAGGAATCTGTTGAAGCCGAAGTTTCTGCCGTTGCGGACCTCATGGAGCCGCCGCAAATGGTCCCGCAGGTGGGTGGTGTTGCTCAAGAGATCTTCGTCGTGGAAGCTGAAGTACCAGAAATAGCGCATGAGCAGCGGGTAATCGGGATCGGCGTTCCGGAAAAAGTACGACGCAAGTGTCATATAGAAGTAGCGATACGGGACCAATGCTGGACCGGGCAGGTGAAGGTGATTGTCCAGGAAGTCAAAGACCTTTTGGATGGCTTTCATGCCATCTTCCCAGACCGCCTCCAAGTGTTCTGTCCGGAGTACGTTGAGGTAGCGGTCGGTAATGTTGCGCACTCCAGATTCCACCACACTGTCCCGCACAATCACCGCGAGAACCTGGAGCAGTGTCATGTCGTCGACTACCGCGAAGCGACTTCCGTCGGCGTTTAACCTATCACGGAAATGCTCGAACAGGTCACGCAGATAGAACCCGGGCACTTTTTCATCCTCGGGTCTGAAGGTTTTGGCAACGACGATATCAAACATGCTTAGTGGCTGCCCGGCTTGGTTGATCCGCTCGAATATCTGACACACTTTCGCGACCTCAATGCCGCGAAGCTCAATGAATGACAGTTTGTAATTATCGAAAACCCGCTTGAAGCTACGGAGCCGTTTCCGCGCTGGATCGTCGTAGTCTTTGCGACCTGACTCGAAGAGCTTACGCTCTAAGTCAGAGTACCGGTGGCTGATGTCTTCGAGCTTGACAATGATTCCGGCGTCATACTGCTGCTTGCGACCAATGTTACGGATCAGTTGCCCGTCGCGGTCATCGATCTCGTCCCAAAACAAGAACCGCTTTCGCCAAGACTCGTCCTCGACCTCGTCTGTATCGTCGATTGTGAGATCCACATATAGGCGCGGATCCCGATCCTCCTGTCCTTTGATCTTCCCGCCGTACATAGAGGTGAGCAATGCTGTGGTCCGCTGCTGCCCGTCGAGAAGGTACTGAAAATCCCTATCACTGGGCCCATTGTGCAAAGGGTGGCCCCCGATCTCTCGGTGATTCTGGAGCCGGATCTCAGTCCGCCATACCAAGATGCTGCCGAGAGGGTAAAACTTGTAGATGCTGTCCCATAGGCGCTTGACGCGGTCACGCTCCCACACCACCTCGCGCTGGAAAGTCGGGATTTGGTACTGTCCCCGACGAAGGTTTTCCAGGTAGGTCGTAATTCCGTAGCTGTCAGGCTTTATTCGATCTACATGTGAGCTCATAAGATTATTCTCTCTCTAATTGGGCATCTGCTGTTTGCCGCCTAGCCATTGATTAGCAGGCAGATCTGCTTGATAACATGGTATCGGGTTCGTTAGCCACGTCACCGCTGCGAGGTCGGCAAGAATGAGCGGGATGCCGCCACTTGCATAGGGCGTTTCTCCTGCCTTCCCGCAGGGATCGTTGGGACGGGAGCGACCCTCCGAGGGGGTGGCACACCCGTGCACATCAGCCCACCTCGCCGGGCGCTAACGAATCTCGATCTCGGCAATGGCGATTCCCGCTTCGCCGGCGACCGAGTAGAGCAGATAGGTCCGACCCTCCTCCTGGAAGACCGCCGGGTCGCGCACTTGATTCACGCGCACGTTGATGGCGTCGCGTACCGAGGGGACCAGGGGACAATCGGCGCCCTCCCACGGCTCCTGGGGATACAGCACGCTCACCGGATCGCTGGCCGACCACGCCGACCAGTCGCCGCTGATGTCCACCCGGGTGAGCAGGATGTGCTCGGGGGTATCGCCGGCGCGGGTCCAAAACACGTACAACGTGTCACCGCGCTTGAGCAGGGCACTGTGGCGCATCGTTTTCGGGAAGAGCCGGACCTCGCCGGCCTCGAACCCGGAGAGGCCGTCCCTGGAGCGGTAGAAGATCCCCGGCATGGCCATCGAGTACCACTGTCCGTCATGCCGAAAGGCCCGCAGGTAGGGGTTCGCAAGGAGAGGCTTCCTGGCCTGGAAGTGGATCCCGTCCTTGGAGGTGGCGACCCGTGTGCGCTGAAAGTAGAAGTCTTCCAGGCCGTGGAAGTACATGAGGATCTCGCGCCGGTCTTCGCGGACGTGAACATCGGGAGAAGCGATGTGGGGTTTGGTTGCGCTGTCCAACGGCTCGGGGACGCCTTTGACCGGCCCCGGAGCCCAGCCGCCGAGAGCGATTTGCTTCTGTACTCGGTCGGGAATCGGCGCGCGCTCGGTTCGGAAGTGTGACTGCTCCAGTTGAAGCGTCCCGGGCTCGTAGATCTTCCAGGGCCCGGTCAGCTCATCCGCGTAGGCCAGCCGGATGTAGCTGCCTTTGTGGTCGGCAAAGTAGATGTAATATCTCCCGAGAGGGTCGGGAAGCCATTCCGGGACGCGGATCAGGGACGGGCCCTGTACGTTGGTCCCGATGCGCGGACTCAGATTGGGAGGAATGATCGGGTTCCCCTCCAGGCGGCGAACGGTGATATTGGCCGCCGTTTGGCGCTGGCTCTCCCCCGCCGACGGACCCGGGAACAGAAAACCCAGGGTTGTGGCAACCACCCCGGCGTAAACAGACGATTTCACGCGCCCCCCTCCCTGCATCTGACGGCACACGGTTCCCGATGCGGCATAACCGTGCAATGGAGCGGCGAGGTCAGCCCCATCGTGCGGACTCTCGAAGTCTTGCCGTCACCGCGCCCTGGAAAGATGCTTCCATTAGACTGCCACTCAACCGGAGAGTCAAGGCCACCGCATCTCGCCGCAAGGGTGGTTCTTGCGCCACCCGCGCACCGGATCAGCCACGCCGCCCAGGACTCGGACACGCCTCGCTTGCGAAAATCAGGGCATCTTCCATTGCTTGACCCTGGCGACCCCGGACAGTAGAATCTCCCCATGCGTTGGCTGGTCTTGTCCCTTGCCATTTCCCTTTCGTTTGCGAACCTCGCCTGGGGCGATTCGCAGACAAGACGTTACCTCTACCTGAGCATGCCCGACGGAGCGCAGGAGGAAGGCCGTTCGGGCCCCCCGGGCATTCTGATTTTCGACATCGATAACGGGCATAAGTTTGTCCGGCGGATTGAGATTCCGATCTTTCAGGAAGGGCTGCGGGGTTTCACGGGGAACGCCCGCACCCGTCGCGTCTATTACTCCACCACCAATCGTCGCTTGGGAGCCTTCGATCTCGAGGCGGAAAAGGTCGTCTGGGAAAAGACTCTTCCCGCGGGTTGTGATCGATCGTCGATCACCATGGATGGCAAGAAGATCTATGTTCCTACCGGATGGTGGTATGCGGGGGAGGACAGCGGATTTCTGGTCGTCGACGCGGAGAACGGCGAGCTCATCCAACGAATTCGGGTAGGTCCGCAAGCCCACAACAGCATCGTGAGCCTGGACGGGCGGCGCGTGTATCTGGGGACGCGAACGACGTTGACGATCTTTGATACCCGCGACGACCGCATGATCCGGCAGATCAAGGACGTGGGCGAACGCGGGGTGTTTCCCTACACCCTGGACAGCCGCAACCGGATCGGATACGTGTGTCTCGGCAATCACGTTGGCTTTGACGTTGTCAACCTGGAAACGGGAAAAGTTCTGCACCGCGTCTTCGCAGGGGATCAGCCGATTCCCCATCGGACGCACGGCGCGGGCCTCACTCCCGATGAGACGGAATTGTGGATCAGCGATCAGGAGGGCCGCAAGCTGTTCATCTTCGACGCCACGAAAATGCCGCCCGAGCCAATGGGCCATGTCGAGTTATCCCAAGGCGGCCATGGGTGGGTTGCCTTCAGCCTGGACGGTCAGTACGCATGGTCGCATACGCCCGACGTCTTTGACGTGAAAACAAAGAAGCTGGTCGCTACCTTGCAGGATGAAAGCGGCACGCCGGTGAGCGGCTCCAAGTTTATCGAAGTTCATTTCCGCGACGGCAAAGTCGTGCAAATGGGCAATGAGTTCGGACTGGGCCGCAAATAAAGGGAACCCTGACTACCATGTCACTGGAATCCACTCTTGCTGACGTCACCCATCGGCTGCGCCAAGGCCGGTTTTCCAACGAGCAGGCGATATCTCAAGGGATCGTTCTCCGACTGTTGCAGGATCTCGGTTGGGACACCTGGGATACCGCCACTGTCTGGCCAGAGTATCAGACTGGGGAGGGCCGGGCGGACTTCGCTCTCTGTGTGCCGCCATCGAAGCCAGCCATCTTCATTGAGGTCAAGCAACCTGGGCGGGCCGACGACGGGGTTCGCCAGACACTGGAATACGCTTTCCACACCGGGGTGCCGTTCGTTGTGCTGACTGACGGCAAGACTTGGAGCTTCTACCTGCCGGCTGAGCAGGGCAGCTACGCGGAGCGGCGGGTACATAAGCTGGACTTGTTTGAGCGGCAAGCGGCGGAGGTCGCAACAGTGTTGGACCAGTACATCTCACGTCCACGTGTGGAAGCTGGAGACGCCCTGGAGCACGCGCGCATGGAGTATCGGAGCCGCAACCGCCGCGCTCAGGCGCAGGCCGCGATTCCTGACGCATGGCGAGAGTTGCTTGACAAGGGCGACGAGCAGATCGTCGATCTGCTGGCCAACGCAGTCGAATCCAAAACGGGCGCTCGACCCGAGGACGACGATGTCGCTAAGTACCTCGCGACACTAGGAAAGACAGAGCCCTACCAGACCCTAACCATATTTCCGGCTCCTCCGCAGCGTCCGTCGGTTGAGACAGCACTCAGCCCCCATGGGCCGAGCCCACGTGCATCCGAATCCTCACGGAGCGGCAAGCTGGTGCTGCTCGGAAAGACCTACGAGTACAGCAACGCCAAGGAGGCCATGCTGACAGTTCTGCGCGAACTTGCGTTGCGCGACGCGTCGTTCCTCGAACGGTGCGCTCAACATCCCGACGCCCAGGGGCGCAAGCGTCGTTACATCGCACACACTCCAGATGTTTTATACCCTGACCGCCCAGATCTACGCGACCATCACGTCGGGTTGCCGGGCGGTTGGGTCGTCGCTACCAATCTGAATAACGTTCTTAAGGGCACTCTCATCCGGCTTGCTGCCGACATCGCTGGTTTGACGTTCGGGGAGGACATTGTCGTCGATCTGTAGGGACTTCTAAAACCCTCATAATCGGGCCTGCCCCTCACCCCTACGTCATGAAACGTGAACGGCGGCAGTCCGCCGGAGGCGTGCCGCTGCCGACGTGTGTGACGTGACATCCTGGAGGGGCGGAAGCGGGGCGACAGTTACGCGCTACGAATACGAGCAGAACAGTGCCGGGGCCTGGACATCCACGGGCGGGACGACGACCAGCCATGTGGTCTACAACCTGATCAACGGCTAGGTCTACACGTTCAGGGTGCGAGCGGTAAACCGCGTCGGGGAGAGCGTGCCCTCCGGTTCGCGGTCTGCCACGCTAGCGACGCGGCCTGACGCGCCGACGGTCTGGTGGCGCTGCGCTGGACTGCGCCAGCGACGCGCCGTGGCTTTCGGTTGCAGCCGGGAATCCTGATCAGAAACATCCTTGAAAGCGTCAGCACGGTGTGCCACATCGTGGTGAATCAACACGGCCTTGAAGGGGTCACCTCACGAAACGGAACAAATCGTACGTTAAGGAATTTGGCGGGCCCGAGGAAGGTGTCTGGTTGGCGTATGCCCTCCTCACGTCAGGAATGGGGCGCTGATCCGTCAGAATAGAGTTTAAATTTGAATTAATAGATATATCTAGTCCAGGGTAAAAGAGTTCTTCCTGACAGACTGGATTCAGGAGAACGCCATGCACGGTCACCGCATCGGCTATGTCCGGGTGAGCCGCTTCGACCAGAACCCTTCGACCGCCCCTCACGGTTCTGCCAGCAGCTCCTCGACGGTCCAGTAGTCGGTCCGATTTGGGCTCGCAGCGCGGACTTGGCTCACCGCGGCCGGCGTAATCGGCGGGCGCATCTCCCCGAAGCGCCGGCGAACATAAGACAGCAGGGAAGCCATTTCCACATCCGACAGAATCCGTCCGAATCCGGGCATCTCCCGGTTGTAGGTCTTGCCGCTTACCTCGATGGTCCCTTGGACGCCGTGGAGCACGATTCTGATGAGCCGGGTTTCCGGTCCCGTCACCCAGCAAGAGGCCTGCAAAGGCGGAGCTTGACCTGTCCCCGTACCGTCGTACTGGTGGCAGGCTGCGCAGTAGCTCTCGAACCGGGTTCTGCCGGACCCCGCATCCGGCATACGAACCTGCTCGCGGCGAACCCCGCACCCCGCCAGCAGCCAGACAAGCCCCAGCCCGGTCATTGCAAGGACGATCACTGCCAGGACGGACCGGAGCTTGCCTGGGTTGTGCCGGGGAGCCGCCGGGAACCTCAGAGCCACCTGACGAGTGAAAATGATGGGGGCAACGCGAAGGCGGGAAACCATGCAACTTGTCGGAAAGATTGGTTGCGGGGGTCGGATTTGAACCGACGACCTTTGGGTTATGAGCCCAACGAGCTACCTGACTGCTCCACCCCGCAGATTGAGAATAGCGGAAAACCGTCCCATCGTGCAACGGGTTTTTTGGTCATCGAACCTCATAGAGCGGCCGCCCTTGGCCTGGACCTTTGCCTTTGTCTTTGTTTGATCACCGAGTTTGAATTTTTGGAAAAAGCTTTTGACGAATAGCCGGAGGAGGTTTCCCCGCCGACTTGGCACCGGTATTGGTGGCAGAAACCCTTGCGACGTCGTGCGATTGGTGAGACGATTTGAGGGCTGTTTCCCGAATTTTCGAGTGCGGGGATGCTGAGGACCCCCGGACGAAGGAGAGGTTCGATGTTGCGGAGCACGCCGAGTAGCCAGGAAGTCTTTGACGCCGTCGTGGTCGGTTCCGGTGCCACCGGGGGATGGGCGGCCAAGGAGTTGACCCAAGCCGGCATGCGGGTGGCGCTGCTGGAAGCGGGTCGAAACCTGGATCCCGAAAAAGACTTTACCGAGCACAAGGCGCCCTATGAAACCAAATATCGCACCTATTCCCCGTTGATCGCGCGGACGCGACCCGTCCAGAAGGGCTGTTATGCCTGCATGGAGTGGAATTACGATTGGTTCGTCAACGATCTGGAAAATCCCTATACGACGCCTCCTGACAAACCCTTTCTTTGGTATCGGCTCCGCATTCTGGGAGGGCGTTCGCTGGTCTGGGGGCGGCAGAGCTACCGGCTCAGCGACCTGGACTTCAAGGCGGCCAGCCGGGACGGTTATGGTGAAGATTGGCCCTTCGGCTACGCGGATTTGGCACCCTATTACGACAAAGTGGAGCAGTTCATCGGCGTGAGCGGCGCGGTCGAAGGAATCTCGCAATTGCCGGACAGCCAGTTTCTCCCTCCCATGAAGATGACCTGCGGGGAGCTGATGCTCCGCAAGGCGGCCAAGGAGAAGTTCGGGCGGACGGTGACGATCGGGCGGACGGCCATTCTGACGGCTCCTCTGAACGGTCGCGCCCCCTGCCACTACTGCGGACCTTGCGAGCGGGGCTGCATGACGCGCTCCTACTTCAACAGTCCTACGACCACGATTGCCGCCGCCCAGACTACGGGCCGTCTTACTTTAATGACCAACGCGATCGTGCATCAGGTTTTGCTGGACCGAAACACGGGTAAGGCCACCGGTGTCTCTTATATCGACCGCTGGAGCAAGACTCCGCGGGAGGTCCGCGGCAAGGTTGTCATCCTTTGCGCTCAGGCGCTCGAGTCCACGCGCATCCTTTTGAATTCGGCCACGCGGGAGTTCCCCAATGGGGTGGCCAACTCGAGCGGTGTCCTGGGGCGTTACCTTATGGACCATACTTCGGAGGTCGGAGCCACAGGATGGCTGCCCCTGCGTGAGAAGCCCCGGTTCGGCCCACCGCGGCGACCCAACGGCATCTACGTGATCCGCTTCCGAAACGTTGCCGACCGGCACCCAAACTTCATTCGCGGTTACGGTTTTCAGGGAGGAGCCGGCCCCGGTTACCGATTTGACGCCCCCGGATTCGGCCGGGAATATAAGGAAGCGGTCCGGGAAGGACTCTATTCGATCTCGCTGGGGGGATACGGCGAGTGTCTGCCGCGGTGGGATAATTACTGTGAGATTGACAAGAACGTCGTGGATGCCTGGGGGATTCCCGCCCTGAGGATCAGTTGTTCCTACGGAGACAATGAGCACCGGATGGGGAAGGACATGGTCGCCACTGCCGGGGAAATGCTGGAAGCGACCGGGGCCGCTGACATTAAGCTCCGAACCCACCTGGCCCGCTTCGGCGATGCCACCCATGAGGTAGGCACGGCGCGCATGAGCACCGACCCGAAGACCTCCGTCCTCAACCCGTGGTGCCAGGCTCATGACGTGAAGAACCTGTTTGTGACCGATGGAAGTTGTTTTGTCACCTCCGCCAACCAGAATCCTACCTTGACGATGATGGCCATCACCGTCCGAGCTTGCGATCACCTGGTGGAGCAATACCGCCAAGGAGAATTGTAAAAGCGCGCCGACGGTTTTCGGCCACCCGGTAGCGCTGCATCTTCTCCCACGGCCTTGCTCCGGTCCACGATAGAATCAGGAGATCATGCTGACTTCCGAGTTCGATTACTCGCTGCCTGCGGAGTTGATAGCCCAAAGGCCGGTCGTTCCCCGCGACGCTTCCCGTATGATGCTGCTGGACCGGCAAACGGGGAACTTGGAGGACCGTCGGTTCCGTGAACTGCCGAGCGTGCTTCGCCGGGGCGATCTTCTGGTTTTCAACAATACCCGGGTTTTTCCTGCACGCCTGCTCGGAAGGCGCCGAGGCGTTCGGGCCCAGAAGATCGGCAAGCACAATCCGGCGCGCCGGGAGTTTCTGCAGGCGGAGATCGAGGTTCTGCTGGTCGAGAAAAGGGAGGAGGATGTCTGGAAGGTTCTGGTTCGGCCCGGGCGGAAAGTTCGACCCGGGGAGGTCCTGGTATTCGGAGAGCAGGGTCTGGAGGCCGAGGTTCTCGACCGGGAACCTTATGGGGTGCGCCGGCTGCGGTTCTCCTGGAGGGGGGCGGGGCGTTCTCTGGAGCAGGAGATGGACCGGTTGGGCCGCGTCCCTCTTCCTCCGTATATCCATCGCGCCGAGGAAGACGCAGACGGGACGGCGTATCAGACCGTCTTTGCCAAGGTGCGCGGTGCCGTGGCGGCCCCCACGGCGGGCCTTCACTTTACAACCAGCCTACTCGAGAGTTTGCGCGAGCGAGGGGTGCAGACGGCCGAAATTACCTTGCACGTGGGACTGGGGACTTTCCGGCCGGTCCGAGTTGAGACCGTGGAAGAGCATCGCATGGAACCCGAGTCGTTTGCCATTTCCGAGGCGGCGACGGCAAAAATTCGGGAGACGCAGCGAGACAAGGGGCGGGTCGTGGCCGTGGGCACCACCTGCCTCCGCACCTTGGAACACGCCGCGCGGGAAGGGAAGGGGGCGATCCGGCCGGGAACGGGCCGGACCCATCTGTTTATCTTTCCCGGATTCAAGTTTCAGGTAACGAGTGCGCTCCTTACCAATTTTCACCTTCCCGGTTCCACTCTCCTGATGCTGGTTTCGGCTTTTGGGGGCAGAGAAGCGGTCAGGGACGCCTACCGGCACGCCATGGAGCAGCGGTACCGTTTTTATAGTTACGGCGACTGTATGTTGATGGTTTGAGGCCGGTCGAATTTCCCGGCTTGAGCTCGGGGTTCATTGAGCACGAAGCCGCTTGAGGATCTCCCCCAGCCGTTTTATTTGCGCTTCATACCCGGCCAGATCGCCCTGCCGGAGCCGTTGCTGGGCAGTCTCGAACAGGCGGTTCGCTTCCCGGATTCGTGCTTGGAGGTTTCCGTCGGTGGGTGCTCCGGAGGTCTGGGCGACGGCGAACCGAGATTCCACCGGCGAGGGAGGGCCATCTATGGACCCGCCAAATATGTTCGAGAGGGCCGCCTCCAGGCTTTCCTCCATGACAACCTGATCCGCGTAGGAAACGATGACCCGTCTCATTTGGGGCAGCCCCTTGCCGGTTTCCGCGGTCAAGTAGAGGGGTTCCACGTAGAGAATGGAGTTCTCGATGGGAATCACCAGCAGGGTACCCCGAATGACTCTCGATCCTCCCTGATCCCAAAGGGTCAACTGCTGCGAAATGGAAGGCTGTTGGTCGATGCGGGACTCGATCTGCTGGGGGCCGTACACCAATTTCTGCTTGGGGAAATTAAAGACCAGAACTTTTCCGTAATCCTTCCCGTCGCAGCGCGCGGCCATCCAGGCGATCATGTTGTTTTTGCGGGCGGGCGTAAAGGGAATCATCAGGATGAATTCCTCGGTCTCTCCCACCTCGGGAAGTTTCATGATGGTGTAGTAGGGATTCATGGCCGTCTGCGGATTGTCCGACGAGGCGACCTGAGTCACGCGCCACAGATCCTCCTTGTTATAGAAAACCCGGGGATCGGTCATGTGATAAACCGCGTACATTTGCGCCTGAATGGAGAACAGGTCCTGCGGGTATCGGATGTGGTCCCGCAAGTCTTCGGGCATTTGGTCGAGAGGCTGGAACACGCCGGGAAACAGCTTGTCGTAAACGCGGATGAGAGGATCCTGGGTGTCCGCCAGGTAGAACCGGGTCCTGCCGTCGAAGGCGTTGAGGGTGACCTTGACGGAATTACGAATGTAATTGATTCCCCGCGAGATGGGTTCCGAGTACGGATAGAGGCCCGAGGTGGTGTACCCGTCCAAGATCCACCAGAGGTGGCCCTCTTTGTCGATCACCATATAGGGATCATTGTCGATCTGGAGGAAAGGGGTCAGCCGTCGGACGCGGTCCAGGACGCGCCGGTAGATCATCACCCGGCTTTCGGGCTGAATGTCTTGGGAAAACAGAAACTTGTGCTCGCGGAACTTCAGCGCGAAAAGCAGACGGTTCCAGAGGCCTCCGACCGGCAGACCGCCCTCTCCTTCATAGGTGGTCATGACGTTACTGTCGCCGGAGGGGTAATCAAACTCCCGGGCGCGGGACTTGACGATGCAGTAATCGTTGCCGAGCTCGCCGAAGTAAACCTCCGGTCGGCTTACCTGGATATCCGCGTTGGATATGGGGGGGATGTCCTTGATGAACAGGTTGGGGAGCCCCTCCCGCGTGGACTCATTCACCGGACCCAGGCAAAGCCCGTAACCATGGGTGTAATTCAGGTGCTGGTTGATCCACACCTGACTGGGCAAGCTGTCATAGGAAAGCTCCCGAGGTGAAAGGGAGACCTGCCGATAAGTTCCGTTCAGCCAGTACCGGTCGTTGTCCACGTCATGGAAGTCGTAGTAGGTTCGTATCTCCTGAAGCTGGGCGAAGGTGCTGAGCAGGGGCTTGTGATCCCAAAGTCGAATGTTGCGGATGGTGCCTTCGTTCCGGCGAATGTCCGCCAGCGTCAGGTCCTCACTGGCGGAGAATTCACGCTCTTCAAATCTGTCCAGGCCGTAACCTGCGCGCGTATAGCGGATGTTATGCTCGATGTAGTCCTTCTCTTTTTCAATCTCGTTGGGCGAGACGTTGAACCGCTGGATCACTTCGGGATAGATTTTGCCTCCCAGGAAGCCCACCGCGGCCAGGGCGATCACTCCGAAGATGGGATACCGCAGGGACCCCTGCATCGCGGCGAAAAGACAGAGGAGAGAGATCAGCACCGACAGACCCAGCAGGAACCAATATACGGGCAGGCTGGCGTGAACGTCGGTAAAGCTGGCGCCGAAGACCACCCCGCGAGGAGAGTAGAGCAGATCATACATGGACAGCCGGAAGCTGAAGGCAATGCCCAGGAAGAAGATCGCCGCCAGGACCAGCAGGTGAGTCCTCACCACGGGGGCCACCCGAGGTCCCTTCGGGGTGGCGGAAACCCCTCCCTCCAGAAGATAGAAGAAGACCGAGGCAATCGCCGTCAGCACCACCCCGGTCATTCCCAGTTGGAACAGGAACCGAACGAAGGGGAGTTGGAACAGGTAGAATCCCAGGTCCAGGTCTAGCAGCGGGTCGGTCTGCTGAAACGGCTCCGCGTTCAGGTAGAGCAGGTAATCCTGCCAGTGCGCCGTGGCCCAGGTGCCGATGCCGTAGGCGGCCACCGCCAATCCCAACCATACCAACTTCTTGAGGAGGAACCCCAAACGGTTCAGGGCGGGAAACTCCAGCGCGTCCTGAGGAAGTTGAAACCCTGCGCGGCGGGAGACCGCCGCGGCCAGGGAGATATTGAGGCCGGCGAACAGGAAGAAACTCAATGAGCCCAGACCACTCATGGCGATTTTCGCCTTGAGTATGGTCCTATAGATCCCGCCATAACCCTCGTCGATGAACCACATCCAATCCACGATGAGGTCGATCCCGCGTCCGAAAAGCGGCAGAATGAACAGGAGGAGCACCATAACCAGGAGCAGGATTCGTGCCCGCCGCTGCGGTATTGTCACCGGTTGCTGGACGTTCGTGGCCATCTGTCACCTCTAGCTTAGCTTGGCTGGCAGTTCAAAAGATCAGGATTCTCCACCGCTGACTCGGCAACCCCATATCGCCCTCGCGTGGAACGGACCTCCAGGGAAACCTCTAGGGGCTGTCGAGTAACGTGCTGCAAATTCTCGCCGTGGGAGTACAGACTTGTCAAGTCCGTAGAGAGCTAAAGTTTTCGTTCGGAAAGGGCTTGGCGGTAGCGCTTCATATGCGATTGGAATTCGGGATTGTCCGGATCCAGGGCCAGCGTCTTCTCCTGAATCTCCACCGCTTCCTGATGTCTTCCGTTGGCGTGCAGGGCCTCGGCCAGCGTATCGATGACGTTCGGCTCCTGCCAGCGAGTGAGACGAACGGCACGGTAGGCATGATCGAGGGCAGCCCGGGGACGGCGGAAGTTCCGGTCCTCGGTGGTGGCGTAAAGCCACGCCAAGTTGTTGTGGGCACTGGCGTTCTCGGGGTCCAGCGCCAAAGCTTGCTTGAATTGTACGATGGCTTCCTCATAAAGCTTGAGTTCGAAACAGATGTCACCGAGGAGCTGGCGGCTGCGTGCGGCACCCGGGGGCTGCGCCAGCGCCCGCAAGAGGATTGCGTGCTGCTCTTCTGCCTTCTGGGGAGAGCCCCGCCGGCGGTGCACCGCGGCCAGGGCCGCCCTGGCGGCCAATGAATCGCCCCTGATCTTTACGATTTGCTCCAAGAGCTGCTGAGCCTCATCCAACCGTTCCAGGCCGAGATAGGTTATGGCAACCCGAATGCGGAGCCGATCATCCTGGGGCCGCTCCTGAACCAGGGGTTGAAGCTCTTGCAGGGATTTTTCAAATTGGCCCCTTCCGACGTAGGTGTCGGCTCGCAGGAGTGCCTGGGCCACATGCTGGGTCCGTAGATAGTGTTGGACCTCGGCGGAAAAGGACAGCGCCACGATCAGGATCGGGACCAGGACGATTCCTTGCGAGGGTCTCTCGCTCACGAATTCCGCATCGGGACCCGCCCCGGGCGGCCTCACCCAAAAGGCGATGAAGGCCCCGCCTATCAGGCCTCCCAAATGCCCCCAGTTATCGATCATGGGGAGCGCAAACCCTAGAATCAGGTTGATCACAATGAGAGGCAGGATGCCGCGCCCGAAGGCTCGCCGGAACCCTTGGGGCACCGCCTGCGGATAGCGGAAACCGACCATCAGCAACCCGCCGGCGATCCCGAAGATGGACCCCGAGGCGCCGGCTGAGATGCTGTTCGAGAGGGCCATGCTGAGCGCGCTGCTGGCGATTCCCGCGCTCACGTACAGCAACGTAAACCGCCCATAGCCGTAAACCTTTTCCAATATGCGGCCGAGAAGGAACAGCGCATATCCATTGATCAGCAAGTGCAGCACGCCGATGTGCAGGAACATCGGGATGACGAGCCGCCAATATTCCCCCTCCATCAAGTAAGGTCCGTGGGAAGCCCCCAGGTTGAGGAGGAACTGCTGGAAGAATTCCGCCTCCTGAGGACCTCGCGCCGAGCCGGTAAGCCAGAGCCGCAGGCCGTCCCAGAACGAGGGGCTTTCCATCGCGGCCAGTACCGTTGTCAGGGCAAAGATGGTTACGTTGCCTACCAGCAGGACATAGGTGGCGATTACCGGGAAAAGGGGAATGCGGTCGGAAGGTTCGGCATTGGGTAGGGGGGCCGGCGAGGTCATCCTCGGATCCGATTGGCTCATGACGGCCGGATTCCCTGGGGAAAGGAGGCGCGGTGATTCCCGTTCGTTGTGCGCAAGGCAAGTCCGTGCGCCCGCTGCCAGCGGAGTTCCCGCTTCCGTTGGGGATCAAAGGTGAGGGTTATTTCCAAGGTGGCCGTGACGCGTTTGAAATCCAGGAGAAAAGGACGGAAGCGCCACCTCCGGGCGGCCGCAAGCGCCGGTTTTACCAGCTTGGGATGACCGCCAAGAAGGGCTACGTCACAAACGCGCCCCCTTCGATTGACCGTGAGTCTAAGGTCAACTTCCAGGGGAATGGCTTGTTGGGGAGCGGAGGGCGGGTAGGCCGGCTCGACCCTCTCCTGGACGTGGTCCACCACGGCGCTCGGCCCTAGAAAGATCGTAGCGGGTTGCTGGCAGGCACCCCCAACGAACGGGCTCACGAGCAGCAGCAGAGTCGTACCGAGAATCCGTTTCATGGTGAGGCAGGTCCTCTGAGCGGCCGCAACGCCGATCTTGGCAACGGTCCGACGATTGTTTCCCCTCGGTCCTTGAACACGGTTCCTATTTTATCATGGGGCCGGAATGTTGGGTAATTCCCGGAGTTCGGACAACTCGCATCAGCGGGCACCCGGCGAGGGTGTTTCTCACCGAACCAGCAGTCCGTTCTGGCGCCAGCCTCTGAACCGCCTCAAATTTACTTCCGTGGGAATCGGGCCTCGACCAGGGTCTTCATACCCCCGCGCACATTGAATTCTCCGCGTACCACGGCCCACTTGGGCTCACAGGCGGTGACGACATCCTGGAGAATCCGGTTTACGGCATTCTCGTAAAAGATGCCCAGATTTCGATACGCCAGGAGGTATCCCTTCAGCGATTTCAGTTCCAGACATTTCCCGCCGGGCGCATAGTGAATGGTAAGGGTTCCAAAATCGGGCAACCCCGTTCGCGGGCAGACGGAGGTATATTCGGGGACGGCAATCGTAATTTCATACCCGGGAAACTGGTTGGGCCAGGTCTCGATTTCCGGGAGCTGCGCGTCGATCCCGGCACGAGCATGTTCTTCTTCATATCCGGGAGGAACTCCTTTTTTTCGTCTCACGGCCAACCTGAAGTGGGAAGATGGCTCTTTTCCAGCCGAACCCGTTATAATACCGCACTGCCATCTATGTGTCTCGCAATACCCGGTGCTCTGTCAAGTTAAGTATATAATTTCCATTAAAAAAGTCTCGATAGGAATAGAAAGCCTTAGTTAGGACTTGACAGGAATCCACTCAGGTTTTATTCTATTCTAGCGCTTATAGTAATTTTTTACGGAGAGCCGATGAGGCCATCCAGTAATTATAATAGTAGGAATCGAAGGAGGACTAGCTGATGGGCAAGGTAATTGGGATCGATCTGGGAACGACCAACTCGGTGGTAGCGGTCATGGAGGGCGGAGAGCCCACCGTGGTTACGAACCCGGAAGGCACCCGTACGACACCTTCCGTGGTGGGATTCACCCGGAGTGGCGAGCGGTTGGTGGGCCAGGTGGCAAAGCGTCAGGCGGTGACGAATCCGGAAAATACGGTCTATTCGGTGAAACGCTTCATGGGGCGGCGGTACGACGAGGTGAAGTCCGAGAACGCTATCGTGCCCTACAAAGTAGTTCAGGGAAGTAACGGCGACGTCCGGATTATGGCCCAAGGCAAGGAACTTCCTCCGCCGGAAATCTCAGCCATGGTTTTGCAGAAGATGAAGGATGCGGCCGAGCAGTATTTGGGCGAAAAGGTTTCCCAGGCGGTGATTACGGTCCCCGCCTATTTCAATGACAGCCAACGCCAAGCCACCAAGGATGCGGGCAAGATTGCCGGGCTGGAAGTGCTCCGGATCGTCAACGAGCCCACGGCCGCAGCGTTGGCCTATGGGCTGGACAAGAAGAAAGACCAGACCATTGCCGTTTACGACTTTGGAGGGGGAACCTTTGACATCTCGATATTGGAGGTGGGTGAAGGCGTGGTCGAGGTCAAGTCCACCAACGGGGACACTCACCTGGGAGGCGACGATGTCGATAAGCGGGTCGTGGACTGGATCGTGGAGGAATTCCGCAAGGACCAGGGCATTGATCTCTCCAAAGATCGGATGGCTTTGCAGCGTCTCAAGGAGGCTGCGGAAAAGGCCAAGATGGAGCTTTCCAGCCTGCTGGAGACGGATATCAATCTTCCCTTCATCACGGCGGACACCTCAGGTCCCAAACACTTGAATCTGCGGCTGACGCGAGCGCGGTTTGAGCAGATGTGCGAGGACTTGTTTCAGCGGTCGGCGGGCCCTTGCCGGCAAGCGTTGAAGGATTCGGGTGTCAAGGCAGGTCAGATGGATGAGGTGGTTCTGGTGGGAGGCTCGACCCGAATTCCCCGCGTGCAGGCGATCGTGCGTGAGATATTCGACAAGGAACCTCACAAGGGGGTCAACCCCGATGAGGTCGTGGCCGTCGGCGCGGCAGTTCAGGCCGGCGTGTTGGGCGGGGAGGTCAAGGACCTGCTCCTGCTGGATGTCACTCCGCTGACTCTCGGTATAGAAACGCTGGGCGGGGTGTTTACGTCTCTGATTCCGCGCAACACCACCATCCCGACGCGCAAGAGCGAAATCTTTTCTACCGCGGCGGATAGTCAAACCTCGGTGGAGGTTCACGTGCTCCAGGGGGAACGCTCCCGGGCCGGTGACAACCGGACCCTGGGAAAGTTTCACTTGATCGGTATTCCGCCGGCTCCTCGGGGAGTTCCTCAAGTCGAGGTTGCGTTCGACATTGATGCCAACGGCATTCTGAATGTTTCGGCCAAAGACATGGCCACCAGCCGGGAGCAGAAGATCACCATTACCTCCTCCAGCGGGCTTTCGAAGGAGGAAATTGAGAAAATGGGTCGGGAGGCCGAAGCTCATGCCGAGGACGACCGCCGGTATAAAGAGGACGTGGAAGTCAAGAACCGCGCCGATTCCCTGGTTTACTCGACCGAGAAGCTATTGAAGGAGAACCGGGATAAGATTTCCGAGGCCGATGCTGGAAATGTGGAATCGGCCATTGAGGAAGCCAAAAAGGCCATTCAGAAAGGGGACACCCCGGCCATCAACCAAGCGGTGGAGAAGCTGACCGCCTCAGCCCATAAGTTGGCAGAGGCCATGTATAAGGCAACCGGAGCCGGTCCGGCCGGTGAACAACCGGGGGCGCAAGCTTCCTCAGCTCCCGAAGGTGATGCCGGCGGCGATTCCAAAGGGAAAGCTGAAGGGGACGTGATCGACGCCGAGTACGTCGATGTCGATGATAAGAAAAAGCCGAACTAAATGAGGGCCAAAATCCGATTCCCGCCGAAGGCCGGTCGGAGTTCGGCGCGGAAGGGGGACCGGGCATGAATCGGGAAGATTATTACGAAGCACTCGGCCTCAAGCGGGGTTCCAACGCCGACGAAATCCGTAAGGCTTACAGACGACTGGCCCGCAGGTACCATCCTGACTTGAATCCTGGCGACCGCTCGGCCGAGGAGCGCTTCAAAGCCATCTCGAAGGCTTATGACGTGCTCGGCGATGCCAAGAAACGAAAAATTTACGATCAGTACGGGTTTTACTCGGACCAGGTGCCTCCGGAAGGCCACACCGCACAGGCCGGGCCCGGTTTTCCGGGCTTTGGCTTTTCCGGCTTCGATTTCTCCAACTTCGACCCGGCGGGGGAACGCCATAGAGGTGGTGGTTCTTCCTTTCGTGACCTTTTTTCCCAGTTCTTTTCGCGGGGGAGTGCGCGTGGGGCTTCGCCGAGCGCGCCCCGGCAGGGAAAGGACATCGAGTATCCTCTCCGGGTCGCTTTCTGGGACGCAGTAGAGGGAAAGAAAGCGCGCATAACCGTTTCCCGGCAGGAAGTCTGTCCCGCCTGTTCCGGTACGGGGTCTGGAGTGGGGAGGCCGGTCCTGTGCCCGGAATGTAATGGGACCGGAAGCGTCCGGCGGCCCGCCGGGGCGCTGCAATTTACATTGGCCTGTGAGCCATGCGGTGGTTCAGGACGACTGCCGCGCGGCTGCTCCTCCTGCAGGACCACGGGCTGGCTCGACAAGCCCGAAAGCTTCGAGATCCGCATTCCCGCCGGAGTCCAGACCGGCTCCCGCATCCGGCTGGCCGGCAAGGGGAACTCCGGCATTCATGGCGGGGCCCGCGGCGATCTCTACATCATTACGGAAGTGGGCCGACATCCCTATTTTGATCGACGGGGGGATAACATCTATACTCGGGTTCCGGTTACGGTTTCTGAAGCGGCCCTGGGGGCCAAGATAGAAGTGCCGACGGTGGATGGGAAAGCGGTCCTGAAAGTTCCTCCCGGCACGCAGAGCGGACAGAAGTTCCGTTTGCGAGGGAAGGGGGCGCCGTCCTTGCGCTCGAACCTGCGAGGGGATCACTATGTGGAGGTCCGGGTTGTCGTTCCTCGCGTGGCCGATGAGCGGACCAAGGAGATATTGCGCGAGCTCTCCCGGCTCCATCCCGAGGATCCGAGGCGGGGGTTGAAGACCGAGGCGCGAGGCTTTGGCATCACCTGAAAGTCTGGCGCGGGGAGGACACGGAGGGATCATGCCACGGAAGAGGAAAAAAGGGCGAGGAAAGACCGGGTATATGATCAGTTCGGTGGCGGAGATGTACGGCGTTCATCCGCAAACGCTGCGCCTCTATGAGCGCGAGGGCCTCCTGCGCCCCTCCCGCAGTGACGGAAACACGCGCCTCTATACCCAAGAGGACTTGGAGCGTCTGGAAACCATTCTCAACCTGACGCGCGAGCTCGGGGTCAATCTGGCCGGCATTGAGATCATCCTGAACATGCGGGAACGAATGGCCGAAATGCAGCGGGAGATGCAGAGATTCGTCGAATATCTGCAAGGTGAACTCCGGGAGAGGAGTGCGGAAGCGAGTGCCCGCCTGCAAAATGCTTTGGTGCCGGTGCACCGCCCCCGGATTGTAAGGACGAAGGCGGGCCGGAAATAGCGATCCTCGTTCCGAACCGTCTTAGCGGGAATTTCCTGTCGTGGCTCAGACTGCCTGTTCAAAATGCGATGGTACGGGTTGGAAGCCGGTCGAAACCCAGGGGGTTCGCCGCCTTACCCGGTGTGACTGTTTCACGCTGGAGAGGTCCGGCCGCGTGCTGCGCGCCGCGCGCATCCCGAAACGTTATGAGTACTGTTCGCTGGAAAATTTTGAGCATACTCGCAGATACAAGAAACTGGGTCAGGCCAAGTTGGTCGCACGACGCTACACGGAGGAATACCCCCTGGAGTACGGGCTCCTGTTCGTGGGGCCGAGTGGGGTGGGTAAGACCCATTTGGCGGTTTCCGTGCTCCGCAAGTTGATCGAGACCAAGGGAATCGAGGGCCGCTTTTATGATTTTCACCATCTGTTGCAGGAAATTCAGGGCACCTATGATTCTCTGTCCCAGAGTTCGAAATCCGCGGTTCTGCAACCCGTCCTGGACGTGGAGGTGCTCCTGTTGGACGAGCTGACGGCGCCTCGGCCTACCGACTGGATGCGGGAAACCTTGGCCTATGTCATTAATTCCCGTTACAACGACAAGAAAGTCACCTTGATCACCACCACGTTGTCTCCCCGAAAAGGAAGGAAGACCCACCGGGCCCCTTCGGGAGAAGTTTTGCCGGATTTGGAATCTTCTTTGGTGCAGCTTGGGGATACGCTCAGTTCGCGGCTCTACGAGATGTGCCGCGTCGTGGAAATGGAAGGGGTGGACTTTCGCAGCACTTTCAAGCAGGCCTCCTACGATCAGGATTGGGTCAAACGCCCGGAGAGCTGACATAGTTTTGCAGAACCTCGGGCGCTGCCTAGTGCCCCACCGGCGCAAAAGCCTCCGAGAAATGGGTTCGACAAAAGAGCGCTTCCGATTTTGCAACCCAGGGTGTAGGCTTACGGACTGGGTTCCATATTCATTTGTAGTATAGGGAAGAGTGTGCCATGACAGCCAAGATCCGCTATGAGGAGTTTACCTGGCCGGAGATTCGTGAGGCGGTGGCTCAAAACCGGGTAGCTGTGTTGCCGGTGGGGACCATCGAGCAGCACGGGCCCCATCTGCCGTTGCTGACCGACGTGTTGACGGCTACCGAGATGTCCCGCAAAGCCGTGGAGCTCATGCCGGACCAGGCCGTGCTCATGCCTTCGGTGTACTATGCTTTCAACGAGCACCATCTGGATTTTCCCGGCACCATTGCGGTTGAGGGACCGACGTTGGTGAATTATGTCTCCGACATCGGCAAGAGTCTGGCGCACCATGGGTTCCGCAAAATCCTGCTGGTAAACGGCCACGGAAGCAACGTGCCCTTCCTGGACGTGGCCGCGCGGAACATCACCAATCACAGTGAGTCCATCTGCGCGATGGTTCCTTGGTGGAATCTGGTGCCTCCCGAGCTGATCAAGGAGCTGCGAGAGTCTGATTACCCGGGGGGAATGGCGCACGGAGGCGAATTGGAGACTTCCGCTCTGCTCTATCTCCGGGGTGATCTGGTTCAGTTTGAAAAGGCCACACGGGATATCAATTTTCAACGCACGGAATTCTTCTTTTGGGATTTGCAGGCTCCCTCTCCTGTCTTTTTTCAGGAATGGTTCAGCCGCTATTCGAAGACGGGAACGGTGGGCGACCCGACCAAGGCCACCCGCGAGAAGGGAGCCCGGTTTGTGGAAGCCGTGGTGAACCGGCTGGTCGCCCTGTTGAAAGAGTTTCGTGCCCGCGAGATTCAGCCCCGCGTGGACCATCATTAGGGCGTATCCGGTCCCGCCGGTCCGGCCTGATTCGGGCGACGCTCAGGATGAACAGGATTTGAGAATTCCCCGAAAGGATAACGGTCATGATTACGCTACCTTCCTTGCATCGGCTGATGCGGCCTGACCCCACCTTACCCGGAATATCCGATTTATCGGGCGAGGTTCGGCGTGTGCTGACGGACGCAAAATTGGACCCGAAACGCCTGGCCGGGAAGCGGATTGCCCTGACCGTCGGCAGCCGGGGTGTTGCCAGCCTGCAGACCACGGTGCGCGCCATCTGTGATTGGCTCAAGGAACAGAAAGCGCAGCCGTTCATCATTCCCGCGATGGGAAGTCACGGCGGAGCCACCGACGAGGGGCAACGGGAGGTTCTCCGGGAGTATGGAGTCACCGAGGAGCTGGTGGGAGCTCCGGTCCACTCTTCCATGCAAACGGTCTTGCTGACGACCACGCCGGAAGGGTCCGCCGTTTATATGGATCGCTTGGCCCATGAGGCCGACGGGGTAATCGTCTTTAACCGCATCAAACCCCATCCCGGGTTCCACGGACGGGTCGAAAGCGGTTGGATGAAGGTCATGACGGTGGGGATGGGAAAAGAGGACGGTGCGAAATCGGTCCACCTGGCCGCGCGTCAGCAGGGCTATGAACCGGCGATTCGCAGCATCGGGCAGCGCGTTTTGGAGAGCGGATGCATCGTCGGCGCGGTGGGGGTCATCGAAAACGAGGAGCATCAGGTGGCCGCCGTTCGGGCCGCCCGACCGGAAAATCTTGTGGAAACCGAGGAGAAGGCCCAGGAACTGTCTAAAAAACTCCTGGGGCGGTTGCCCTTCAGCCGGATCGGTCTGCTGATCGTGGATGAGTTGGGCAAGGACGTCAGCGGCTCGGGAATGGATTTCAAGGTCATCGGGCGGGGGATTACCCGGGATCCCGATTCGATGCCGGAGATTCGCCTGATTTACGTCCGCGACATTACCTCCGCCAGCGGGGGCAATGGCGTGGGCGTGGGCATGGCGGACCTGATCCACGAGCAGCTCTACCGCAAGCTGGACCTCAAGAAAGTGTATGTGAATGCACGGGCGGCGCTGGAGCCCAGTGGGGCACGCGTTCCGATGTTTTTCCCCTCCGACGCCAACGCCATCGAGTTTGCCTTGAGTGCGATGGGGTCCCTCGACGTGACTCGTGAGCGCATTGTGTGGATTCAGAACACTCTGCTGCTCAAGGAAATTCTGGTTTCGCCCGGAATTCTGCCGGAATTAAAACGTGATGCGGGTTATCGTGAAGTGCCCTCGTCGGTTCAGCCGTCTTTCCATGAAAACGGAGACCTCTCCGCGCCCTGGAACGGCCTGAGCGCCACGGCCTGACCCGGTTCCGGACGAATCAAACAAAACGCCTTCCCGCAACCGCGGACCGCTGGGCGGCTCCTTTCATTCACCCTGACGAGTTTTTCTCCCTGGAGGAGGTGTCATGAAGATTACCGACGTGGAAGCTCTTTATCTTCGTTTGCCGACGGTCAAGCAGCAGTGCGACTCCGGCCAGGACGCTCTGATTGTCAAGGTTCACACCGACGCCGGCATCACGGGCCTGGGCGAGGTCGATTCCTCCCCCCTGGCGGCGAAGGGAGCCATCGAATCTCCGTTTTCCCACTTGGCCTGCTGCGGCCTCCGGGAGTTGGTCCTGGGGGAAGACCCGTTCGAGACCGAAAAGATCTGGCACAAAATGTACCGGCGAAATATCTATGGGGGACGCCGTGGCGCTGGATTTCACGCCATGAGCGGCATTGATCTGGCACTGTGGGATATCAAGGGAAAAGCTCTGGGAATGCCGGTATGGAAGCTGCTGGGAGGGGGGTTTCAGAAGCGCTTGCGGTGTTATGCCAGCACCCTGTTTGGTGAGACGCCCCAGGAAACCGGGGACCGCGCGCGGCGCTACCGTGACATGGGCTTTACCGCCGTCAAATTCGGTTGGGACCCCATGGGACAGGACGAGAAAACCGATATTGCGCTGGTCCGCGAGGCCCGCCGCGGCTGCGGTGACCAGATGGACCTGCTGATTGACGCGGGACTCTGCTGGGACTCGAAGACGGCTCTGCAGCGAGCCCGATCTTTTGCCGAATACAGGATATTTTGGCTGGAAGAGCCTCTCCTCCCGGATGACTATGAAGGCTACCGACGGCTCTGTGAAGCCTCGCCGGTCCGGATTGCGGCGGGCGAGGAAGAGAGCGGCCGCCAATCGTTTTTGGATTTGATGGACCGCGGCAGGATCGACGTGGTACAGATCGACTTGGTCCGTTGCGGCGGCTTTACCGAAGCTATGAAGATTGCCTCTCTGGCTCAGGACCGGGGGTTGCCGTGTGCCAACCACGGGTTCACCACCTATATCAACGTGGCCGCCGCCATTCATTTCCTGGCTTCGATTCCCAATGCCTTGATCGTCGAGTACGTGGCCGAGGAAGGAACCACCCTGCGCGACCAGATCACCCGGCAGAAAATCCGGGCTGAAGATGGCATGCTGAAGGTTCCCGAAGAGCCTGGCCTGGGCATTGAATTGGATGAAGAGGCCGTGCGCAAGTTCCGGGTCGCCTGAGCGTATGATACGCCCGTCCGCTACACGACGCGCAGTACCTAGCCGTTGACCTTCTCGGACAGCCAGACCTTCATCAGCGACTGGTAGGGAACGTCTCGTTTATGGGCCGCGATCTTGATCTGTTCAAGCAGACCGACCGGCAGCCGGAGAGAAATTGCCCGGGTTGACGGTTTGAGATTGACAAAACGAACCCGTTCAGCCTGGCTCCAATCGACGTAACCGCTGGAGTCGTGACTCTCCCAGAAGGCCCGCTCTTGCGCTTCGCTTTGGAAGGCGGGAAGGGGTCTAAGTCTCTTTTTCATAACCGGATCGCTCCTTGCGATGCATGTCCCGTGCAGAGATCACGCGGATCTGGGTGTTCTCCCCGCGGAGTGTGAACGTTACATGCAGTTGGCGCCCCGAATTGGTGACGCCGAGCCCATGAAACCGAGGCTCGGGGCGGCTGTGCTTGACGTCTTCGACAACTAGAAACGGTTCGTTGAAAAACACTTGCTCCGCTTCGGCTTGGCTGACACCGTGCTTGGCGAAGCTTTTCCGTGCGTTGCCCTCGTCCCATTGAAAGCCGACAATCTGCGCGAAATCGACCACCATCTGTATATTGCCACAATATACGATTCTTTTGCAAAGGGGAACGTCGAGCCGGAACAGTCCCTGGGGATGTCCCCGAGTTCTGGCTGAACCTCCAGCGGATGTACTGACCTCGACTTGGCCCGCGCCTCGAACGACACGAGCGTGATCGAATCGCTCGGCGGAGGTATGAATATATAATATCTACAGGTGAGGAGGAGACTCGGATGGGCGCAAAATCGCACGTCTCCAGATGGGGCACTAGCCTGGCGGTCCGTATTCCTCAACCCATAGCTGGGCAGTGGGGCGTTCAGGAAGGTTCGGCCATCGAAATTGTCTCGCGCGGCGACCATGTCCTACCGCGCAGGAAGTCCTATGACCTGGACGACATGCTGACCAATCTGACGCCCGACAATCTCCATGCTGGGCTGGATATCGCTCCCGCTCTGGGCAACGAAGAATGGTAGATCGAGACTACGTCCCGAGCCGGGGAGATATCGTTCGGCTGATTGACCCCGCAGTCTCCAAGTTGCTAACCTCAAACCGCTATCACCGAGGATTATTTCGACGTGTCCGACCTGGAGGGCCTTTAGACCATGCGCCTGTCCTGGAATGAGATTCGCGCCCGTGCCGCCGCATTCGCTGCCGAGTGGCGGGACGCGGCCTACGAGAAGGGCGAGACGCAGAGCTTCTACAACGCGTTCTTCCAGATTTTCGGGGTGCGGCGACGTTCCGTGGCGCGCTACGAGGAGCATGTACGCAAGCTGGATAACCGCTCCGGGTTCATCGACCTGTTCTGGCCGGGCGTCCTGATCGTCGAGCAGAAGAGCGAAGGACGCGACCTCGCCCTCGCCTACGGGCAGGCCGGGGAGTATTTCGACAGCCTGCCCGAAAGGGACCGACCGCGCTACATCCTGGTCAGCGACTTTCAGACCTTCGCGCTTCACGATCTCGACGAGGGCGAAAGCGTCTCTTTCGCCCTGGCGGACCTGCCCGCCCATATCGAGAAGTTCGGCTTCATCCTGGGCGTGCAGCGCCGAACCTTCCGCGATCAGGACCCGGTCAACGTCAAAGCCTCGGCGTCGATGGGGCGGCTGCATGACGCGCTCCGGGAGTCCGGTTACGTCGGCCATGACCTGCAGGTGTTCCTGGTGCGGGTGGTGTTCTGCCTGTTCGCCGATGACACTGGCGTCTTCGAGCCGCGCGACGTCTTCCTGGACCTGCTGGAGACCCGAACCCGCGAAGACGGCTCCGACCTGGGCCTGTGGCTCATGCGGCTGTTCCAGGTGCTGAATACGCCCGTGGACCGGCGGCAGGCCAAGCTCGATGAGGACCTGGCCCGCTTTCCCTACGTCAACGGCGATCTGTTCGCGGAACGGCTCATCATTCCCGATTTCGACGCGGCGATGCGGGCGGCGCTGCTCGACGCCTGCCAGTTCGACTGGGCGGCCATCTCGCCCGCCATCTTCGGGGCGCTCTTTCAGTCCGTCATGGAACCTGCCGAGCGCCGCGCTCAGGGCGCCCACTACACCACCGAGAAGAACATCCTGAAGGTAATCGAGCCGCTGTTTCTCGACGACCTGCGGGCGGAGTTCAACCGCCTCCGGGCGCGCAAGGACAGTCATCGCCGCGCGGAACTCAAAGCCTTTCAGAAGCGGCTGGGCGAGATGAGGGTCTTCGATCCGGCCTGCGGTTGCGGCAATTTCCTGATTATCGCCTATCGGGAATTGCGCGAACTGGAAATCGAGTTGATCCGCGAGTTGCGGCGCGACCGGCCCGATGAGATGCAACAGCAGCTTGACGCTGCCGAGCGTCTGTCATGGATCACCGTGGACCAGTTCTACGGCATCGAGATCGGCGAGTTCCCGGCCCGCATCGCCGAAACAGCGCTGTGGATGATGGATCACATTATGAACACCCGACTCAGCCTCAGCCTGGCGTTCGGTCAGAGCTACGTTCGCATTCCGCTGGTCGGCTCGCCGCATATCCGCAACGCCGACGCGCTGGAAACCGACTGGACGGACTTGCTGCCGCCGGAGGACTGCTCCTACGTGTTCGGCAATCCGCCGTTCGGTGGGGCGAAGTTCCAGAGCGAAGGGCAGCGCGCCCAGGTGCGCCGCATCGCGGCCTTGGGCAAGACCGGCGGGACGCTCGACTATGTGACCGCCTGGTTCATCAAGGCGGGAGAGTACGTTCAGAAGGGTCCGGCCCGTATCGGCTTCGTCGCCACCAACTCCATCACCCAGGGCGAGCAGGTGGCGCAACTCTGGCCGCTCCTGTTCGACCGCGCCCGGCTGGAGGTCGCCTTCGCGCACCGCACCTTCGCCTGGGGCTCGGACGCGCGCGGCAAGGCCCACGTGCACGTCGTCATTATCGGACTCGACGTCCGGGAACGCGGGCGGGCGGACAAGCGCCTGTTCAGCTATCCCGACGTTAACGGCGAGCCGGAGGAAACGCTTCATGCCGCGCTGTCGCCCTATCTGTTCGATGCCGGCGGGCTGGCCGATCCCCATCTGACGGTGCGCGAGGAGAGCCACCCGATCAACGGACTGCCGCAACTCAAAACGGGAGTCCAGATGATCGACAACGGGATTTTGACCTTCACGGAGGAAGAAAAGGGCCAGTTTTTACATGAGGAACCGGACGCAGAGCAGTTTTTTCGACGTTACATCGGCGGGGACGAGTACATAAATGGGTTCCATCGTTGGATTCTGTATCTTCGGGAAGCAAAGCCTGCCGATCTTGGAAACCTGCCTTTGGTGAAACAACGTATTTCCGAAGTTCGACAATATCGGTCCTCAAGCAGACGGGAGAGCACCCGGCGTCTGGCCGACTATCCGACACGGGTTGGAGTGGATGAACGGCTCGACCAGGACTATATGGTTATCCCCAACACAAGCTCGGAACGTCGAGAGTATGTCCCTATCGGCTGGCTTGGCCCAGAAGTGATTGCCAATCAAAAACTTCGCATTCTTCCCAACGCCACCCTTGCCGACTTCGCGTTGCTCACCTCCGCCATGCACATGGCCTGGATGCGGGCGGTGACGGGGCGCATGAAGAGCGATTACATGTATTCCGTCGGCGTTGTTTACAATACCTTTCCGACCCCGCCCGGGAGCGCAGACCGGTCGAAACTGGAGCCGCTCGCGCAAGCCGTGCTCGACGCCCGCGCTGCCCACCCGGAGGCAACGCTGGCCGACCTCTACGATCCCGATCTGATGCCGCCCAACCTCCGCCGGGCGCACTCGGCCCTCGACCGCGCCGTGGACCGGCTCTACCGCCCCGCCCGCTTCGCCTCCGAACGCGAGCGCATCGAACACCTGTTCATGCTCTATGAGAAGATGTGCGCGCCCCTCGAAGCCATGATGAAAGCCAAACCCAAACGCCGCCGCACCAAGCGCAAACCCACCGGAGCAGTACGCTGATGCAACTTCGCAAACCTTTCGCTAGTACATAGTACAAAACCTCGGTCTGGTCAGGGTCACTCCTCCATTGAGAAAAAATCGCACGTTAAGGAGTGCCGCTGGCTAGCGAGTGGCTGTTTCTGAGGGGACGAACGTGCGGTTTCCGAGCCTTGCGTCTGCGCCAGTGGTAGTAGCCGCCAGTCAGGTTGACGTGCTCCCACTTGAGCGCTTCGTGGACTAGGCACCCGCCCAGGTGTGTTGCAGCCTTTCTGGATGAAGATCGCTATCTGTTCTCGGCACGCACGATGTGCCGGATTCTGGATGCGAATCAGGAAGTGCGCGAACGACGGAACCACCGCCGTCATTAGAGACTAGCCAAACCCGAAACATGTTACAATTCCTAGTAAAGTGATCGTCTCAAAGGTCGTACTCAAGAACTGGAAGAACTTCCGCCACGTCAACGTATGCTTCGGGGATCGCGGGTTTCTGGTCGGTCCGAACGCGTCGGGGAAATCAAACTTTCTTGATGTGTTTAGGTTTCTAAGGGATATTGCTAAGCTTGGCGGTGGCCTGCAGCGTGCCGTGGCGGACCGAGGTGGACTCTCCCGAATCAGAAGTCTGGCCGCCCGCAAGGAGCCTAACGTCGAAATCCGTGTGGAGCTTTCGAACGGACGTGACAATGTACCGTCTTGGGTCTACGAGATTGGCATCAAGCAGGAACCACGGGGGCGGCGACAACCGTTTTTGATCTACGAGCGGGTTTGGAACGAAACAGAGCAGATCCTTGATCGCCCGGATGGTTCCGACGTAAGGGATGTGCTGCGGCTTACGCAGACTCATGTTGAACAAATCAATTCGAACGAGTCGTTCCGCGACGTCTCGGAATTCTTCCAGTCCGTCCTGTACCTGCACTTGATTCCGCAATTGGTGCGCCATCCGGAGCAGTTCCAACCTTCCGAGGCGCCTGAGGATCCCTACGGCAGACGCTTCTTGGAGCGTATTGCAAAGGCGACGATGAAGACGAGGGAGTCGCGCCTTCGGAAAATCGAGACAGCACTCTGTCTGGCGGTCCCGCAGCTCACTAACCTAACGCTGACGCAAGATGAACTGGGGGTCCCTCATCTTGAGGTGCTCTACGAACATTGGCGTCCTGGCGCGGGAAAGCAACGGGAGGACCAGTTTTCGGACGGTACTCTACGGCTCATCGCACTCTTGTGGATTCTGCTTGAAGGGGACTCCCTCCTTCTGCTCGAAGAGCCCGAACTCTCTCTCCACTCTGAGATTGTGAAAAAGCTGCCTCGGCTGATTCACAGAATTCAGGGCCGCCGAACACGGCAGATTGTGATTAGCACCCACAGCGCCGACCTGATGGACGATCCCGGTATCGGAGGAGAAGAGACGTTTCTGCTTGTGCCCGAGTCCGAAGGAACGCGGGTCGAGCGAGCATCCGATCGATCCGATGCGCAAACCCTTCTGGAGGGCGGAATGACGGTGGCGCAAGCCGTCCTTCCTTTGACGCGGCCTTCGGGAATCGATCAACTCGCATTGTTCGAATGAGTGAACCCATTCCGATACACCTTGCGGTAGAAGACGAGTTGAGTGAAGCGGTCTTGCGTGCAATCTTGCGACAGTCCGGTCGCTCGTTCGCCGTGGGTGCAGTATACCGACAAGGTGGCTTCGGATACCTCCGCACAACCGTCAAGGGATTCAACTACGGCGCGAAAGGTACCCCCTACTTTCTGCTCACCGACCTGGACGAGAACGAATGCGCTCCGACGCTGATTCGGGAGTGGTTGACAGTTCCCTTGCACCCCAATCTGATATTTCGTGTGGCTGTGCATGAGGTCGAAGCCTGGATCCTCGCCGATCGCGAAGCCTTCTCACATTTCCTTGGAATACCTACGAGGAACATCCCCGCCGAAGTGGATAGCATGCAAGGTCCAAAAGGGAAGTTGATATCCCTAGCGAGAGCTTCTCCCAAACGGGACCTGAAAAACTCGCTCATACCCAGAGCGGGTAGCACAGCCCGCGTTGGACGTGATTACAACGGAAAGCTCTCGGAGTTCGTCCACTGTAATTGGAGACTGGACGAGGCCAAACGGCTATCGCCCAGCCTTGCGCGAGCGGCGAACGCGGTCGGGACGTTCGAGCCGCAACGGGGGTCTAAGACGCGCATATTCAGAAAATCAGCGGAATAGTCCTCAGATCCCTATTGGTGGCCCGTAGACGCCGCTGGCGGCATCGGCGGATCGGACCGGTCGAAACTGGAGCCGCGCGCGCAAGCCGTGCTCGACGCCCGCGTTGCCCACCCACAGGCAACGCTGGCCGACCTCTACGATCCCGATCTGATGCCGCCCAACCTGCGCCGGGCACACCAAGCCCTCGACCGCGCCGTGGACCGGCTCTACCGCCCTGCCCGCTTCGCCTCCGAACGCCGGCGCGCCAAGCGCAAACCCACCGGAGCCGCGCACTGATGCAACTTCTGAGCAAACTCGATGATTGGGCGCGCAACGTCTCCCATCGCTTCCTGGGTTTTCTGGAAGATCGGCTTGCACCGCTTACTTTGCTGGTTCTTGTAGCCGTGCTCGCCCTCTCGTTTCTGTTCCGGGATTGGCTGAGGGGCGATGAATCCGGCAGCACGACAATCCGCAATCTTGGTTTGGTCCTTGCCGCGATAGCCGCTTTGCCCCTTGCCATTTGGCGCAGCGTGGCCTGCTGAACGAACGCTATCAGAAAGGCGCGGAAATGCTGGGCAGCCAAGTGCTCGCGGTCCGTCTGGGCGGTATCTACGCCCTTGCGCGTCTGGCCCGTGAGCATCCCGCAGACTATCACACACAGATTATGAGCCTTCTCTGCGCTTTTGTGCGCCACCCGGTCGGGGAATACGTTGAAGCCGTCGGGCCGACAAGCGGCGGACCCTTAACTCCGACCGCCGAATTCAATAGCGGCTGGGATGAAGAAGGCAACGATCGCCCACTGCGGGTGCGCGAGGACGTTCAGGCAGTAATGGAGGCGGTCCGCAAACGTAGCGAGGCACAAATCGAAATAGAAAAAGAAAGGGAATACCGGCTGAACTTGTTCGGCGCGAATCTAAACGATGCGGATCTGTTCTGTGCGTTTCTGTACGGTGCGAAACTGATGGAGGCAAATCTGAACCGTGCGAACTTGGTCGGTGCGAAGCTGGAAGGTGCGTATCTGATGGAGGCGAAGCTGACCGGTACGAAGCTGGTCACTGCGGAGCTGAACCGCTCAAACCTAGAAGATGCGGATCTGACTGGCGCGAATCTGTTGGACGCAAAGCTGAACCATGCGCATTTGGTCTGGGCGGACCTCACCGGCGCGAATCTGGATGGTGCAAATCTGTCCGGTGCTGACTTGAGAGCTTGTAAAGGTCTTACTCAAGAGCAACTTGATCGGGCGGTTGCGGATAAAAACAAACCGCCGGACCTAACGGGTGCCGTTGATGCCGAGACCGGCAAACCCCTGGTCTGGCGCAGCGGGTCTATGGATGAGGAATAGGCGAACCCGTTGGCCCTCATGCAATCAATGACTTGGCCCGCTTTCCCTACGTCAACGGCGGTCTGTTCGCGGAACGGCTCACCCTTCCCGATTTCGACGCGCCGCTGCGGGCGGCGCTGATCGACGCCTGCCAGTTCGGCTGGGCGGCCATCTCGCGTGCCATCTTCGGTGCGCTCTTTCCGTCCATGATGGAACCCGCCGAACTCCGCGCCCAGGGTCCCCACTACACCACCGAGACAAAAACCACACGAAACAGGCCCGACCGCAAGGGAGGCAGGTCCCCTCTGTCAGCACTCGCCTTCCTGTGGCTGATGGCTCGATTTCGAAGCGGAAGCGAGAGGATGTCGAGGCCGGCGAGCGCGACGGTCCAGAGCCGGCGCCGCCTGACTCGGCCGCATTTGCATACATATAAATAGTGTGTATCCTTGAGATAGAAAGATAACGTGAGGTCCCCATGAACCGACGGCTCAACATCACCCTGCCGGAACAGACGGTCAGGATGCTTGATCGTGCTGTGCCTAGAGGCCAGCGCTCGAGGTTGATTAACGAAGCCGTGACACGCTTCGTCAAAGAACAGGGGAGAGCGAACCTGCAAAAGCAGATCGCGCTGGGTGCGACAGCGCGATCCGAGCGTGACCGAGAGATGGCTGAGGAATGGTTTGTTCTTCCTGATTAGCCCACATGATTCAACCCAAGAGGGGAGACATCTATCTGGTCAACTTCGATCCGACGCTGGGCGCTGAGATTCGGAAAACGCGCCCGGCGTTAATTTTGCAAAACGATATTGCCAACAAGTTCAGACCGGTCACCATCGTGGCGGCCATCAGTTCCAAGTTCGACGACCCTCTGTACCCCACGGAGGTCTTGATATCCGCCCAAGCACGGACAGGTCTCGCTGTTGATTCGGTCGTGCTTCTAAATCAGATTCGGACGGTCGACAAGAAGAGGCTGGCTAAGCAACTCGGTACGCTGTCCTCAGCGAAGATGGAGGAGGTCAACCAGGCTCTTCGCATTAGCGTAGGTCTCGTGACCCTCTAACGGCATGACTAGCCACTCGCCGAGCGCGGCGACCAGATCGTACTGCGCAAGAAGTCCTATGACCTGGACGACATGCTGGCCAATGTGACGGCCGACAATCTCCATGCTGGGCTGGACACCGCTTCCGCTCTGGGCAACGAAGAATGGTAGATCGAGACTACGTCCCGAGCCGGGGAGATATCGTTGGGCTGAGCTTGACGCCTCAGGCCGGGCGGGAACAGGCCGGACATCGCCCCGCCTTGGTTCTGAGCCCGAGAACCTACAACGGGAGAACCGGCTTGGCTCTGATGTGTCCCATCACGTCCAGAGTCAAGTGGTATCCATTCGAGGTCACTCTCCCGTCCGCCAGCAACGTCTCGGGAGTGGTCCTGGCCGACCCGATCAAGCACCTGGACTGGCGAGCAAGACGTGCCCGCTATGAATGCCGGACTACAACGCAAGTCGTGGGCGAAGTGTTGGATAAGGTGGGTGTCCTGCTCGAATGACGGGGATCGAGTTGGCGAGAAGCAACCCACCGTACTTTCCCGCCTTTCCGAGACGAGGATTATTTCGACGTGTCCGACGTGGAGGGTCTTTAGGCCATGCGCCTGTTCGGGAATGAGATGCGCCCCCGCTTACGCCGATTCATGCACCCATGCCACTTGATGATGCAGAGTAGCTCTGCACGTGAGCGTCTATGAACCACCGACCTGCGATCAACTTATGAGCCACTCCGTCCGCAGCCATCTTCGCCTTGAGATTGATGCCTACGACGATACCATCCGCAAGTTCATCCCCGGCTACGAAGAAGGATTGACCAGGGCCGCCAACGAAATCGCCGCTGCCCGCCCAACCCTGGTGCTTGACCTCGGCGCGGGAACGGGCGCCTTGGCCGAAGCGATGCTGGAACATGAACGCGTCGGTTCCGTTGAAGCTATCGACATCGATCCGGAGATGCTGGCCCAGGCGCGCATCCGGCTCAAGCGATTTGGAACCCGCGCGCGTTTCCGCCGGCGTTCGTTCGATGCTCCGCTCCCCGAATGTGACGCCGTGGCCGCTTCCCTGGCCCTGCACCACGTTCCCACCCTGGAACGCAAGCTCACTCTATATGAACGCATTTACCGGGCGCTCCGCCCCGGCGGCGTATTCATGAACGCCGACGTGGCCATCAGCGCACACCCGATGGCGCGCGAGCGGTCCTACCGTCTATGGGCCGCCCACCTGGTTGCGTGCGGCATCGACGAACAGCGCGCCTATGAGCACTTCGCCGAGTGGTCGGCGGAGGACATCTACTTTTCACTCGACGACGAACTCGCTGCCATGCGCGAAGCTGAATTTCATGCTGAATGTATCTGGCGGAATTGCCCAAACACCCTCCTGGTAGGACGCAAGAAGTGAGCCCCTTAGCGGACAATTTTGTACGTTTCGTGTCATGACCCTTGTCGGGAAACGGCCTCAAGCGTTTCCCACCGTACCGTGTCCGTTTGCCGGGGCACACCCGGCTTGATATCGGTTTGATTTTCAGTCAAAAGCGCCCAGCCTGACTCGAAGGCGGCAAACAGGATATCCGTGCTAAATTCTTGCCTATGAAAAGCAATCGTCCTCTGTTCTGGATTGTGCTGGCGCTCCTCTCGCGGGTTTCGCTGTTCCTTTCTGCAACCCCGGCCACTGATGGACTCCGTGGTATGGTGCGATGGATGGTTCCAATCTTGTTTCACTCTTGGGTTTGCTGGTGCCGGGAGGACTGGCCTGGAAGGAGCTTGACAAGTTTTGATGATTGAACAGAGCCTGCTTCACGTCACGCTGAATATGAATCACAGGCGGAGCGGTCCGCGTTCAGAAGTGAGTCAGGAGGCGATTGATCTTCGGTCTGTCCTGATTCAAAAGTCGGAGTTCCCGATCCCCGGTCAGGCCGCTTACCGCTGTGACGTTTTCGAGCCGGGGGGCCGCTGCCCCTGCTTCCAGGTGCTCGATGCGGACGGGGTTTCCCTTGTCAGCTTCGGTGTCGGGCTTGGGGTGGACTGCTTGCGGTTCCCCGGCGATGGAGTGGCTGGAAGATTTTGTCAGATGCCTTTCGTGGTCGGTGCTGGACCGGGTGCAGAGTCGAGCGGGCCCTGATGCGGGATGGGTGAATTGAGGGGCGCTCGCATATCTGTCTTTTCCATCGAGGCTCGCCCGATCAAGTCTCCTCTTATCGGGCCTTGAAGCGCCACCCGAAGACGGCCATCCCGGCCGAGGTGCGGTTCACGCACGGGGCGGCCCTGAGATTCCTGTCCTCTTCCGCACCTTATAAGGTCTTCACCAGAAAAAAAGTCGCCGGACCGCCCTCTCCGTCGCGAAAACCAAAGCGCTGGTAAAGCTGCCGCGCCGGAGCGTTATCTTCGCGCACCTCCAGAGTCACTTTGCCGCAGCCCAATTCGCGGGCTTTGGCTTCGACCGCTTTGAGCAACAGACGCCCGATGCCCCGTCCGCGGCAGCCGGCGGTAACGGCCAGATCGTGAATGTTGATCAGAGGTTTGGCGGTGAACGTGGAGAAACCCGTCATGCAAACCGCGACCCCTACCGCGCGACGGTCCAGCCAAGCGAGAAAAACCAGCGTCCCCGGGTGTCTCCTGAGTCCGGGTACGAGTTGCTCCAACACCCTGGCTGCCAGCGGAGATCCCTGGCCGATCGGTAGCCGCGCATACTCGTCCACCAACTGCCGAACCGCCTCGGCATGCTTGGAGTTGTTCAGGTCAGCTTCGAGAATTTCGAGATTCATCGTTTTTTTGAAGTCCTTACCCTGGAGCGATGAGCTAAACAACATACCACGACCCCAAGCTGGCGCTTAAACCGAATCTACCCCAAGCACCAAGCGCAGCGACCACGGTTTGGGCCAATGCACGGTTACACGTTTCTGCTTGCTACCCCAGGTGGCCTGCCCACCTCGGGCCACCTGGACAATGCGGGGGCGGGTGATCGAGCTTGATTCGGACCTGTAACGGCGGGGCGGCGTGGGAGTGATGGAGTGTCTCGAAAGCAACGACCATTCGCTTGTGCATACGTCCGAATCTGACGCATTCACCTGCTAGACTCGCTCTACCTCATAGCTTTAATGGAGGAATCGATGCTCACCTCCTACGAACGCCGCCTCGCGCCTGCACCGCCATTGGCCGGAAGCGCGGCGGGCGCTGGCCGATTGCGTAGCCGAGCACGGTGATCTGCTGGCACTCCCCGACTGTGCCGCCGCCCGCTCCAAAGGAAAACTATCCGCGGGGCAATGGCAGCATCTGCGAAACACCCTCGAACGCGAGTATGCGGCGGCAAAACGGGTTCGGGGAGACCGGACGGCGCGCCGGATCCGGCGTCTCGGCCGGGAGACGCGGCTTTCGCGAACGGACGTTGCCATCCTCGAGTTTCTGCTGCGCTACCACACGCAGCCACTCATCGAGTCGCTCATCGACGACGTTTTCGACATTGGATGGGGCTACGAGACGCGCATGGATGTCTTTAGCGTTGTGAATCGCGCGCTGCCCGATCTTCTCGGAGTATCGACTGGCGCGTGTTTCGCCCGCTTGGCGGCCCACGCGCCGCTCGCGCGGTCGGGCCTCGTGTTCATCGACGACGATGGAAAGATTAAACTCATCCGCCGATTGAAGCGGCTCGTGCATACCCCCGGGGACGCCGGCGTCGATGCGCGGCGCCTGCTGTTCGACGCGGCGCCCCCAAGCGAGCTCGAATGGTCGGACTTCGATCACGTCGCGGAGGGCCGCGACCATGTCGAAAGCCTGCTCAAGGGTGCCCTACGCGCCCACGAAGCCGGTGTCAACGTCCTGGTATATGGATCTCCGGGGACCGGCAAGACCGAGTTCTGCAGAACCCTGGCCCATCGGCTGAATGTGAAGCTCTACAGCGTCGGCGAAGCGGACGACGAGGGCCGCGAGCCTGTACGCGGCGAAAGGCTTCAGGAACTCCGGCTCGCGCAGCGCCTGCTGGGCCGTGATTCGATTCTGCTGTTCGACGAGATGGAAGACCTGCTGAGCGATCCGGCTTCCATGGACATGCCGTATTTCGGGCGGTCCTACCGCGGCCGGCTCCGGGCCGACGGTTCGAAGGTATTCATGAACCGGCTGCTGGAACAGACCGCGGTGCCCACGTTGTGGACTTCCAACGCCGCCCGGTGGACCTGTCCCACGGTGCTGCGCCGTATGATGTTCGCCTTGGAACTGCGCCAACCTTCGCCCCGAGTCCGGGCGCGCATCTGGGCCCGGCAGCTCGCCCGCCACGGCATCGAAGCGGGCGGCGAGGAGGCGCACTCGCTGGCCAGGGAATACGACGTGACGCCGGGAGTGGCAGCCGGGGTCACTGCCGCCGCACGGCTCGTGGAGGGCGGCGATATCGCTACCGTGCGCTGCGGCGTGCGCAGCCTGTCGCGGCTCCTGTCGGGCGAAAAACCGCCGCAAGGGGCGCCGTCCAAGTTCGATCCCGCCCTGATTCGGGCCGATCTCGATCCGGCGGCGCTTGCCGACCGCCTCGCCGGGCGTGGCGCGCGGCGGTTCTCTCTGTGCCTGCAAGGACCGCCCGGCACCGGCAAGAGCGCATTCGTCCGCTATTTGGCCGAGCGGATGGGATTGCAGGTCGTGCAGAAACGCGCCTCCGATCTGATGTCCATGTGGGTCGGGGATACCGAACAGCGCATCGCCGCCGCCTTCGCCGCGGCGCGCGACGCGGAACAGTTTCTCGTCTTCGACGAAGCCGACTCGCTGCTCGCTGACCGGCGCTTCGCCCAGCGGTCATGGGAGGTGAGTCAAGTCAACGAAATGCTGACCTGGATGGAAAGCCATCCCCTGCCCTTCGCCTGCACGACCAACTTCAGCGAACGGCTTGACCCCGCGCCGCTGCGCCGCTTCGACTTCAAGGTCGCGCTTGACTACCTCGGCCCCGAGCAGGCGATGGCGGCGTTCCGCACCTTCTTTGCCCTCACGCCCCCGCCGGGCATCGCGGCCCTCTCCGGCCTCACCCCCGGCGATTTCGCCGTGGTGCGCCGGAAGGCCGACGTACTCGATCGCCTGGGAGATACAGAGGCCCTCGCCGCCATGCTGCGCGCGGAGTGCGAAGCCAAACCGGACCGCCCGCGAGAAATTGGCTTCCGGTGTGGGGAAACGGGCACCTGAAACGTTATAATCGGTGGCCGATGGAACACCTTCCTTAACGGGAGCATGAACTTGCCAGACGCTTGAAACGGAGGAAAACAATGTCAAGACCGCAGCAATACTGGGGTTTCCGCATTAACTGGAGATTCCCAAACTACGCCGATTACTATATGCATCAATTAAAGCACAACGAAGTTCTCCGGCAAGGTTGGGGATGGGAGAACAGCCATGATCTGAGAAAGCTCTCGAAAGCAGACCATATACCCCGAGAGCATGGCGCCAATGTTCGGATGTACAACAAGGTTAAAAAAGGCGACATTATCCTGGTTCCTCGCATACCTGAATGGGAATTTGTCACCATTACCAGGGCAACGGAGGACTGGAATACCGGCTATCGATTCGAGATCGACCAAGACATGAGAGATTACGGCCACCAGTTTCCCGCGAAGTACCTTCATTATTTTAGTCGGAATAACCGTCATGTGCGTGGAGACGTCAGGAGCACGCTCAAGTGTCAATCGCGCTTCTGGAACATGAGTTATTATGCAGGTTCCTTACAGCCATTGGTCGATTTAACCGTCGATGATTTAATCACGGATGAAGAGCGAGGGAATCGGTTCAAGAGGACTGTCTTAGGTGTGATGGAACCCATCAAGGCAACAATCGAAAAAGAAATAAATCAAAAGTTGTCGGAAGAATTTGCCGGAACCGGATGGGAGTATGCACTGGTAGAGGGGTTAAGGGCGATGTTCCCGGGCTATCGAGTCGAAAGAACGGGCGGCGCCGGTGAACGGAAACATGGCACAGACATACTGATCACCATGCCGGGGCCGCTGGAAGACGTGCAATACGGTATTGCCATACAGGTCAAAGATTGGCAGGACGAAGCTCACAAGATTGATAAGGCAGCAGAGCCGTTAAGGAAGGCGGACGAGGGCTGGAAAGAGGATTGCGCCGGGATGAGTATTATCGAGAAGATACTTGTCCTAACGGAAACTGAGGCTCCCAGCGGCTGGGAAAACAGCAATAACGATATCGAAATCCTGGGTCGTCGTAACCTGAAGATACTCCTGGGCCGGATGGCCCTGGCAACCGCGGCAATAATGGACGAGCAGAAGAACGCGTGATTGACATCAAGGTGGCGGCACCGAGCCCAATACCGCGCAAAGTGGGGGCAGGTAAAGACGAATTGGCGTGAGGTGCTGAAACTCGACCCGTGCGATGTCTAGCGCGAGAGAGCTTTATCTTCCCTCTTTTGGCGGGACAGTGGTCGGACGACACAGAAGGAAACAACAGGATGCGTTACCAGCGAGTCACTGACATCGTGCGCTTGGCGATTCGCCTCCAGGGCGCGCGGGGCGGGTTGACCATCGCCGACATCCAGGACCAATTTTCCGTCAGCCGGCGCACGGCGGAGCGATTGCGCTGATGCGAAGTGCGGTTTTCTCAAGGAACTGTCGGGGCCAGGAGGCGTTTCTCCTGATTATTGCAGATTTAACGGGGTGATGAGACGGGTGGGAGTAGCGAACCTCAGCCCTTGGTGGAGCGTATCTAGTGGGTGACCCGGCTCGGGGTCTTCAGGTAAATGGATTGCGGGATGATTTCTATATTGTAAAAATGCAATTTGTCTAAGGATTTTGTATATAATGTGTACAACGGAGAGAAACGATGAACACTGAGATTATGACCATAATTGGGACCGGAATTGCCATACTTGCCATAATTGTACCTGGACAGCGCTCGTTTCAACGCGAGATGAGACGGGATATTGGTGACTTGCGCGAGAGAATGGCGCGCCTGGAAGGGCAGATGAGCGTTATCACGGATTTTCTTAAAGCAAAGGCGCAAACGTAGAGGCACCCATGACCCAACCCAAGAAGCCCCCAAAAACGGGGCCGCCCTATCACTCGCAAGATGCCCCCACCTATTCCCAACACACCTGCCAACATTGCCTTCGCCTGTATGCAGGGGCCGCCTAAAAAGGATTGGGACTATCCCAAGCCCAACTTGTCTGCCAAGAAGATCGAGCCTTTGTCCGGGTTCAGATACATGTGAGACTGTGAGGGTGATGCTGGAGGGAATAGGGATCGATATGCCAACCGTGGCGGGTTTTGGGCGAAGGGAGCGTAGCGAGCGCAGCCCAAATCCCGCCGCAACCGCGCCTTGAGGGTCCCCTACCCCCTCCCTCACACCCCAAAAAGCACGACGCCTGGCCCCGAATTCAGGACCAAACGCCGCGCCCGTTCAGGTAGCCTTTCGTTTCTACCCAGAAACCCAAGGAGCCTGAACCATGCAGATCCAATCTCTGCACATCCCATCTTATCGCACTTGGGCGGTGGATGACACCTGCCCCCGCCAAGCCATTGAGCGCCTCAAGAAAATCGAACTGTATGACGAGCTACGCCGTGAAGGCTGTTCGGCGCCCACCGCTCTGCGGGCCATCGGCTGGTCGAGAGCCACCTACTTCCGTTGGGCAGCGCGCTACCGGAATCGTGGCCCGCACGGCTTGGCAGCGATCAGGCGACGCCCGCAACGCACTCGATCCCGGCAATGGACGCCAGCCCAGCAGCGCCAAGTCTGGACCTTGCGGCGCCACTATCCCTTCATGGGCAAGCGACCTCTACGGGTTCTGCTCGCCCGCCAGGGCATTCATCTCAGTGAATCCACCGTTGGCCGCATCCTCGCCAAAGGGGTGCGGCTCGGTCGTATCCGCCCCTGCGCTTTCTGCCGGGGGCGCGTCAAGCTGAAAAAGCGCCGCTCCTTCCACCAGGGCCACGCCCAACGCTGGCGCTACGGCACCCGGGCCACCCAACCCGGCCAACTCGTCCAGATCGATCACCTGTCGGTGTCCCTCGACGGCACCCAACTCAAGGAGTTCCGGGCCGTCTCCCCGGTCGGCAAGCACATGGTGACCCGTGTCTATTCCCGCGCCACCGCTCGCAACGCCCGACGTTTCCTGCAAGCCGTGATCGAGGACCTGCCCTTCCCCCTCCATTCCGTCCAGGTCGACGGCGGCTCCGAGTTCCGGGCCGAGTTCGAGCAAGCTTGCCAGCAACTCGACATCCCTCAGTTTGTCCTGCCGCCTCGACGACCGCAGTTCAATGGCTGCGTCGAACGAGCCAACGACAGCGCCCGCGTCGAGTTCTGGAACCTCTACACCGGCGAACTCACCGTCGCCGCAGCCGGAGCCGCCCTCGCCGACTACCAACACTTCTACAACCACCTCCGACCTCATCGAACCCTGGACATGAGGACGCCAATGGAGTACCTTGCCACATGGAAGGCCACCTGACTCAAGTCTCATATGTACTGAACCCGCACAATCGGCTGACGGCAGCGCTATTCGTGCTAGAATGTGAAATTGATAACACTATGATCATTCCACCAATAACTAGGTTGGTTTAGATCATGTCCCAGGTCCAGAAGCGCCCCCCGGATCTGCCTGATTTCAACAAACCTCCAGTAACCGAGACGGTTTTGTCATTGCAGTTCGAGCCGGTCGCCAAAATGACGGCCGTGCATGTAGGCGTACTCTGGCAGCGATTTCGTGAACAATTCCCTCTTGTTGAAGAGCACCCACCACTGCCGCCCATTTCGGAAAAGTTCGGCCCGGCGATTCCTTCTGGACCCGACATCACAATAGAAGAAAGTCCCCCGATTCCCAGGGTATGGTTCATGAATGAATCGAAGACCGAACTAATCCAAGTGCAGACGGATCGTTTCATACGCAACTGGCGCAAGATGCAAGGCAGTGAACCGTACCCGCGATATGAGCCAATCCGTGACGAGCTTCGCGGAGAAGTAGCAACCTTCGAGCAGTTTTTGGAAGATGAGAGGCTGGGCTCGCTGGCAGTGAACCAGTGCGAAGTGACTTACGTAAATCACATAGAGCCTGCTGGTGTGTGGGAAAGGCATGATCAGCTAGAGAGAGTTCTGAGGAATTGGTCCCATCTACCGGACGCTTTCCTGCCCAACGCTGAGGACGTGCTCGCACGCATACGCTTCGTCATTCGAGATAGCGAGGGCGAACAACCGATCGGAAGACTCCACGTGTCTTTACAATCGGCATGGAAGAAAGTGGATCAGTCCCCGATCTTGGTGCTGAATCTCACCGCCCGCGGGGTGCCGTTGCGCGCAGGTACAGAGGGTGCCTTTGCTTTCTTTGATCGGGGACGAGAGTGGATTGTAAAGGGATTCGCAGATTTGACAACACCCGCTATGCACAAGGCATGGGAGAGAAAAGATGCGTGATACCACAACACTCCATGATTCAGATTACGCGCTTGCTGAGGCTGCGATTCTTTCAAGACCGTGGCCGTCCACATCGGTCCCGGACGAGTTGTCTCGTCCTGCCCTCGTCACGGAACCGCAGGAGTATCCAGTTTCGCATTCGAAGGTAACCATCCGAAATTGGGGACAAGAGCCTTCCGTAAAGATCGAGTCCCGTGGTCATTTGCCTCCGTCCCTCCGAACAGGAGTCAAAGGAGTTGCGGACCTTCTTAAACTGAGGGAAGGCTGGAACTCCTATTCGGCAAAACCGCTGGAGCTACGGAACGCCGTTGCAGCAATCGAACTGCTCTTCGACTTCTTGGAAGCAGAAACACCTGCACCGATTGTGGTGCCCACTGTACAGGGAGGTCTCCAGCTTGAATGGCACAGACAAGACGTTGATATAGAAGTGTACGTTGATTCCCCGGAAAGCATTAGCTTCTATGCAGAGCGGAGAGGGTCACAAGAGAGTTGCGAGGAGCCTCTGGCCGGCAACGAGGAACTGCTACGGTCGTATCTCCGGAAGCTGAGAAAGTGAGCAGCGTACTTTGACCACGCCGGAGGATTGCGCCAAGAACTTCCCCGACGAGCCAGGAGTGAAGGACGCCTGCGAGCTTCTCCGACGCATCCCTCCGCAGCATTTCGTTCCCGACGAGAAACCAGGTCGATTGCGCCCGTCTTCAGCGGCTTTTGATGATGATAAGTATGGTGATCCAATGTCAGTCTATCTGCAGGATGTTATTCGCTCTGAAGGCGGTGATTGCCTCCGAGTATTGGCTGGACACGAAGGCTACGCGCTCGCCTCGATTACCGCTGGGCAAGTACGCACCAAGAACCAAACGGTTTCCCCTGATCCCTTGCCTGAAGAGTCTGCTCACGCAAACGTCTGCGGGCCTAAGCTGAAGTCAACTCAACGCTGGTTTGCAAAGCAAGCCCAATGGGTAGTCCCGCCTCCGATTTCGTGAGCGCGGAGGGCAGCGAGGGCTCTACCTATCCTCCCAATCACCGAAGCCGCGCCAAAGGGCAGTTCTCACGTCGGCGACGGAGTACACGTTCTCTGTGCCTTGACGAAGGCGCTCCAGTACGTCCGCGGCGAGGTAGTAGTCCTCCACGTCCTCAAGGCCGCGCTCGATCATCTCCCGCAGGTAGAAAGCCTTGGTGCGTCCGGTCTGCGACGCCAGAGAAGCAAGCCGTTGCTTGGTTTCGGGAGCCAGTCGAATCGAAGTCGCCATGGCGTGGGTCTCCACCCCCTGCTAGTCGATATCGCCCATGAGGCGGCGGACGGCGGGGCTGACGAGAATCGCCACCAGACCCGCGGCACCTACGATGAAAGCCACGTTCCCGAAAAGAGGTGCGGGTGCCAGCTCTCCCAGGCGGCCGGCGACCAAACCGGCCAGGAGGTTGCCCAGGGCGGCGGCGATGAACCAGATACCCATCATCTGTCCGACTCGCCCTTGCGGGGCGAGCTTGGTCATCGAGGAAAGCCCCACGGGCGACAGGCAGAGCTCACCCACGGTGTGCAGGAAATAAGTGACCACCAGCCAGGACATGGAGACCCGGCTGTCCACGCCGGCGTTCGCTGCGCCCCAGGAGATCACAAGGAATCCTGCGGCCAGCCCGAAGAGGCCCAGCGCGAATTTGACCGGGATCGAGGGGTGGGCGTTGCGGCGCGCCAGCCAGGTCCAGAGCCACCCGAACACGGGCGCCAACAGGATGATGAAAACGGGATTGACGTTCTGTAGCCAACTGGCGGGCATCTCCCAGCCCCAGACGACCCGGTCGGTGAGGTCCCGCGCGAAGATGTTCATGGAAGAGCCGGCTTGCTCGAAGCCGGAAAAAAACACCGCCGCGAGCAGGTAAAGCCAAACAATCACTCCCAGGCGCCTCTTTTCCAGCTTCGATAGACCACCCGCGGTAAACAGGTATAGGAAAAACAGCCCACTGAGAATCGGAATGCCGCTCCCCAGCCACTCCGCCAGTTGCCGGATCGTCACGACGATCGCGCCGGAAGTGGCGAGGAACGCCGCGATCATAACGACCGCTCCCATTCCCGCTGCCGTGAGGTAGAAGTTGCGGGCACGCCGTTGGAGGACGTGCGGCTCGTCGGCCGACCGCAACAGGCCCGCCGCACCGAGTCGCTGAGCGCCCAGCTTGTACTGGATCAACCCGAGTACCATGCCGATGCCGGCCAGTGAAAAACCCCAATGGAAGTTGTGTCCCTCGCCGATGAGTCCGCAGAGGAGGATGCCAAGAAATGCGCCCAGGTTGATGCCCATGTAGAAAATGGAGAAGCCGGTATCACGCCTGGCGCCGCCCTCGGGGTACAGGTCGGCCACCATCGTGCTCACGTTCGGTTTCAGCAAGCCGGTACCGAGGGCGATCAGGATCAGCCCCAGGTAGAAGGTCGGCAACGTGGGAACGGCCATGGAGAAGTGGCCGCCGGCGATGATGCAACCGCCCACGAAGACGGCCCTCCGTTGTCCCCATAGCGTGTCCGCAACCCAACCGCCCGGCAGAGCGAGCAGATAGACCATCGCCGTATAGAGACCGTAGATGGCCGTGGCCTTGACTACGTCGAAGCCCAGTCCTGGATTGGCCCCGGTAAGCGGGGCGGTCATGAAGAGCACCAAAAGGGCGCGCATGCCGTAGAAGCTGAAGCGCTCCCACATCTCGGTGAAGAACAGGGTGCTCAGCCCGCGCGGGTGTCCGGCTGTGCCGCCGCGGTCAAGGCGTTCGCCGGAGGCCGGTTGCGGGTTCGCTTCTTCTGTCTGGGACATGGTTCGATTCTCCCGTTCCGCGCTTGGTAACGAAAATAGGGCCGAGGGAGGGCTTGTTCGTCGCCTTGGCCCCGGAAATGAACTGCCGATTATAGCCCGATCAAGCGGTTATCCGGTCATTGGGGTCCGGCGGCGCGGCGCTCAGCCGCGAGCACGGCATAGGCGCGGGCGCTTTCACTGTCGAAAGGTAGAATCCGTCCGGCGAAGTCGTGGCGAAGCATGCCTTCGATCTCGGCAGTGAGCCTGTCTCGCCGTTGACCGCTCGGCAGGATCGCAACGCCGTATAGGAGTTCGGCCGCGCTGATCACGGATAGGAATACATTCGCGGCGACCTGTTCGGCAAGCCAAGCTTCGACCCCGGGGTCGGGCTTGGGACGAATCAACTCCGAGACGACATTGGTGTCGAGCAGGATCATTGCCGGTGGCTCAATCGAACCGGGGCGGCTCGCGCATCGGTTCGCGCGGCGGTATGTCTAACTCTACACCACCCAAGGGCGCGAACCGAGCACGGATGGCGCTCGCCAAATTTGTCGGCACTGCAAGTTCCTGATGGAGTGCCGTACGCAGGATTTGACGGACCTCTTCCTCCATGGAGCGACCGTGCTCGGCCGCCTGAACGCGAAGCCGCCGTTTCAGCCCGTCTTCGAGGTTACGAATCGTGATGCTGGCCATGAAGTGTGCCTCCATCGGGTAGCAGGGAATCATATCATGATGGCATTGCCATCAAGAGAGGAATTGGCGGGCTCGCACCCGCATCTACGCTGGCTGGAATGATTCATCGGGTTTGCGGATGGAAAAGACAGTTCCTTCCTCGGTGCGTCATTTCCAGGGCGCTCGGGCGAACTCTGGCTCCTGACCGAGCCGGGAGATGGCGTTTTTCGTAGGCCGGTACAGTGGCACCCATCCGGCGAACGAATACGGCCTTATCCGGCAGGGAGTTGGATGTGGTAACATGATGGCGAGGGAGGGTCTGGACCTCCCATTTCTTTTTTATGCGGACCTGTTCATCCCGGCCGGGAAGCGGAAATCCGGGCAGACGCCGCGCCCCAACCGAAACGCATGCTGACGGTGGAGCGGGGGCAGAATGCGAAAACCAGGTGTTGAACTTCTTCCTGCAGAACTTGCCTCTCCGCGGCCGCTGATTCCCTTCCATGAAAGTGGAGGCTGACTCACCTTGGAAGAGCTTCGATCCTTCGACATGAGCGGGGTGCCGGTCGGTCCCGGGAAAAGACTGCGCCATTGGGTCGAATTTCTTCCGGCATGGTCCGTCTTGAAATTACTGGGATGGCTCCCGCGTCGGGCTACCCGGGTTTGTGCCGACGGTCTGGCCCTTCTGGGCTATACGTTTTGGCCACGGCTGCGGCGTGTGGGGATGTTCAACCTGCGTATGGCGTTTCCCGAATGGAGCGTGGGGCGTCGAAGACGCGTGTTGCTGGGATCGTTCCGGAATTTGGGAAGGATGCTGGCCGACTTTGCTCAATTCCCCCATCTGGGCCCCCAAAATGTGTCGGAAATACTCACCTACAAGGGCTTTGAGCACTTCACCGCAGCCCGCGATCAGGGGCGTGGAGTGCTTTATCTGACGGCGCATTTCGGCGGCTGGGAGTTGGGCTCCTTCTGTCACGGGCTGCACGGGTATCCTTGCCATTTTGTGGTTCGGGAATTGGACAATCCCCTTCTGAACCGTCTGGTTCTCCGCTACCGGGGAGGAAGCGGTGGCACCCCGATCGACAAGCGGAATTTCGCGCGGGGAATTCTGAAAGCACTCAAGGAAAATCAGGCCGTCGGCATTCTGATGGACCAGAATGCCCTGGCGGGCGACGGCGTCTTCGTGAATTTTTTCGGCCGGCCGGCCTGCACGAACGGCGGATTGGCGCGGCTGGCTCTCAAGACCCGGGCTCCGGTCCTGTTGTCCCTGGTGGTTTGGGAAGCGGCCCTGGGAAAGTATTGTATTCATTTCGAGCCGGTGGAACTGGTTCGGCGTTCGAACCCGGAGGAGGAAGTGGTAGCGAATACCGCGCTGTTCACCGAAAAGATCGAGGCGTTCGTCCGACGCTATCCCGATCAATGGCTCTGGATGCACCGCCGGTGGAAGACCCGCCCGCCGGGAGAAACTCCTCTTTATCCCTTTTAGTCTGTCCCGTTCCCCTTCCCGGGTTCGAGCGACCGCTTCCGACCTTCATCGAGTGGCAACGGGGCAGACGCCGGACAGGGTTTGATCCTCGACGGGTATTGCGTTACAATGGGGCCAACGAAACTACGAGGTACAGATGATCTATGCGTTGTGGAGTTGACGCCGCGCAATCGGCGCTTTCGGGTCGTCGAGTCCGCCTGTTTCTGCTGGTAGGAGTAGCGGCACTGCTCTGGCCTGCCTGGGTCGCCGGTGAAGATACCCCGGAAGTGGTAAGCTACATTCGTCACATCCGGCCCCTTCTCCAACAAAAATGCCAAGGCTGCCACCAGCCCGCAGTCAAGCAGGGCGACCTTCTGCTGACCAGCTATGAAAATTTCAAAAAGGGCGGGCAGAGCGGCCCGGGGTTTGTTCCTCAGCAACCGGGCGCGAGCCTGGTCGTGCGGCACGTTACCGGGGAGGCTCAACCGCGAATGCCTCTGGGAGGCGATCCCCTCTCCGCAGAGGAGATTGAGCTGTTCCGACGCTGGATTGGGGCTGGTGCGATCGACGACACGCCCGCGGCGGTTCGGGAGGGTGTCGTGGCTGGCGGGGTCCCGGTGTATCATGCCCCGCCCGTGATTACCGCCCTCGCTTATTCACCCGACGGAGAGTTATTGGCCGTCTCAGGCTACCGGGAGATTCTGCTCCACAGCTCGGACGGGGCCGAGTTGAAAGCCCGGCTGGCCGGGATGTCGGACCGCATCCATTCCCTGGTCTATTCGCCGGACGGCTCTCTGCTGGCTGCTTTGGGCGGTACTCCGGCCAGATTCGGCGAGGTTCAGTTCTGGAATACCTCGGATTACAAATTGAAACGCGCCCTGCGGGTCAGCCACGATACGCTGTTTGGAGCCTCTTTTTCACCCGACGGAAGCAAATTCGCCTTCGGGTTGGCCGACAAGTCGGTGCGCGTAATCGACGTGGAGAGCGGGAAGGAATTGATGAAGCTCGACCACCACGACGACTGGGTGTTTGGAACCACCTTTTCGCTCGACGGCCGGCGACTCGTGTCGGTCGGGAGAGATCGTGCGGCCAAAATCACCGACCTCGCGACGGGGGCCTTCGTCGAAAACATCAACCTGCTGAAAAAAGCACTGGCCAGCGTCGCGCGACATCCTACCCGGGACGTCGTGCTGATCGGCGGCGACGAGGCGGTGCCCTATCTCTATTCCATGAATCGCAAGGGTAATATGGTGGTTGCCGAGGACAGCACGCTGATCCGGTCCTTTGAAAGACAGTCCGGCCCGCTCCTGTACGTAACGTTTAGCCCGGATGGAAGCCGGGTCGCGGTGGGTGGCGCCGGCGAGCAGGTTCGCGTTTACGAAACGGAGACGGCGAAAAAGATTGCGAGCTTTACCGGGCATGAGGGGGGCATCTACACGCTGGCATTTCAGCCCGATGGAAATCGGCTGGCCACGGGTGGGTTCGACGGCACGGTTCGGCTCTATGAAGTGGATTCCGGACAGATGGTCAAGGCATTCCTCCCGGTTCCCATAGGGAAGCCCCTGGTGGCCGCTCAATAGGATCATCAAGGAGATAGACTCCGGGGTAGCCTGACCTGCCCGACGCGCGTCCTGACGGGGGAAATCGGCAAAATATGGCCTTGACCCGCTGAACCCGCAGTTGATAATATCTAAGAAAGCCACTGCGGAGAGGTCCGGCAAAGTCCCAAGCAAAGGGAAGGGACGGCCAAAGTTGCATTAGGCTGGAAACACTCAGCGAGAGGCGTCAAGAATCGTCCCATCCTTATATATAGTGTGAACGAGGAAGAGGCCATGAGGCTCCGGGAAGCTTTGAACTTCATCTTTTTTGTTCTGTTCGGTGCACTTTTCGCTGCGGGGCAGGCGGCAGCCAGGGAGGCGGCCCGACCCGACCCGGCGAAGCTGCCGGAGTTGAACGAGGTGGTGGACGTTCAGGTCATTCCGTCGGAAATGATTCTCTCCGATCCACGCTATCCGAGACGAATCCTGGTCAGTGGGCGGCTGAAGGACGGCTACCGCATCGACCTGACCTCGTTGGCCCAGATCACGCCCGTAAACGGAAACGTGAAGATGGATGAGAATGGATTCCTGCATCCTCTCGAAGACGGGCAGACGAGGGTCGAGATTCGAGCCGCCGGCCGGCAAGTGGAGCTCCCCGTAACCGTGAAGGGCCTTCAGGAACCGCGCCGGGTCAGCTTTGTGCGCGATGTGATGCCCGTCTTGAATAAGGCGGGGTGCACGGCAGGTGCTTGCCACGGGGCCGCGAAAGGCAGGAACGGGTTCAAGCTCTCGTTGCGCGGCTATGATCCGGAATTTGACTACCATGCCCTGATCCATGATCTTTCGGGAAGAAGGTTTAACCGTTCCGCGCCCTCCCAGAGCCTGATGCTTGCCAAGCCCACCCAGGAGATTCCCCACGGAGGGGGTCAGCGCTTCGAGGTCGGCTCGCGCTATTACGGGATTCTGCTCGATTGGATCTCCGGGGGAGTGAAATTCGGAGACGCCGAATCCGCCAAGGTCCAACAGCTTGAGGTCTTTCCGGATGACATCCTGATGAAGAGACCCGAGTTGACCCAGCAGGTCCTCGTATTGGCCCGCTACAGCGACGGAACACTGCGTGACGTTACGCACGAAGCCGTATTCAAGACCACGGACGGAACCGTGGCCGATGTCTCGGCGGAGGGAGTGATCACCTCATCCCGCAAGGGAGAGGTGGCATTGCTGGTGCGCTATGAGGGCAGGTTTTCCGATGTCACGGTGACGGTCCTCGAAGAGGGGCCCGGCTACGCCTGGAAAGCGCCCCCCCAGTACAACTATATTGACCGCTACGTGGATGAGAAGTTGAAGCGGTTGAGGATTTTACCTTCCGCCCTGGCTTCCGATGCAGAGTTCATGCGGCGCGTTTCGTTGGACCTTACGGGCATTCCGCCGACTCCGGCTCGGGTGAGAGCTTTCCTGCAGGACAAGACTCACTCGCGAGCGAAGCGGAGCCGGCTGATCGACGAATTGATGGCCAGTCCCGAGTTTATCGATCACTGGACCCTCAAGTGGGCCGACCTGTTGCAGAACAACCGGAAGTACCTGGGGGTCAAGGGCGTTTGGTCCTTCCGGCATTGGATTCGCCAGTCGATTGCGCGTAACAAGCCCTACGATCAGTTTGTTCGGGAGTTGATCACCGCGCGGGGGAGCTCCTTCAGGAATCCCCCGGCCAGCTATTACCGCGTCACCCGGGAACCCAAAAAGGCGATGGAGACCACGACCCAACTCTTTTTGGGAGTGCGGATGGTCTGTGCCCAGTGCCATGACCATCCCTTCGAGAAGTGGACGCAGAATCAGTATTATCAGTTGAGTGCCTTCTTCGGCGGCATAGCCGTGAAGGAAGGGATGGACAGCGAAGAGGAGGTGGTTTACCTCAAGCGGGAGGACAATCAGGTCAAGCACCCGAAGACCGATCAGGTGATGGCACCGCGATTTCCTTTCCGCCACTCGGACCAGGAAGGCGCGAGGGAGGATCGGTTAGAGGCAGTGGCGGATTGGCTGACCGCGAAAGAAAATCCTTTCTTTGCCATGGCGATTTCCAACCGGCTTTGGAGCTATTTCTTCGGGCGAGGAATCATCGACCCGGTGGACGATATCCGGTCCAGCAACCCCGCGACCAATGCGCCGCTTCTGCAGGCACTCACCGAGGACCTGAAAGAGCACCATTTCGACTTGCAACATCTTATCCGCACGATTGTCAACTCACGTACCTATCAGCTCAGCTTTCGTGCCAATAATTGGAACGTGGACGATGACACTTTCTTCTCCCATGCTACGCCGCGGCGGCTGACGGCCGAACAGTTGATGGATGCCATCAGTGTCGCAACAGGCAGCGCGATGAAGTTCGACGGGGTCCCCAAGGAAGCCCGGGCCGTAGCGCTTCCGGGTCCGCATGTGGGTAAGGATGGGTTCTTGGATGTCTTCGGGCGTCCTGCCCGTGAATCTCCGACCGAAGGTGACCGGCGGAGCGACATCAGCATGACGCAGACGTTAAACTTGATCAACGGGCCGACGGTGGCCGATGCGGTTGCGGACGCCAACGGGCGAGTGGCACGGCTGCTGGTTTCCGGGGCATCCGAGGAGGAGTTGATCGAGGATCTCTACCTGGCGACTCTGAGCCGTCCTCCCGAAGCTGCCGAGCTGCAAGGGGGCGTGCAATACTTGCGGAAGAGTGGAAACAGAGCCGAACGCGCCCAGGACATGCTGTGGGCTCTGCTGAACAGCTCCGCGTTCCTGTTTAATCACTAAGGGAGCGCGGGTGCGCCGGCCCGCCCCAGGTGGGGGCCGGGTTGGCGAGAGAAGAGAGATTCCCTTCGGAAATAAGGATTGCATCCCAGGGAATAGAATTCTATAAGGCCGGTTGCCGGCCGGGTATCCAGTGAGGAGGACCTATGCTATCCATTCCGGGACCTAAGGGTATGATGTGTGACGGGCCGACGCGGCGGGAGTTCCTCCGTGTGGGTTCCGTGGGATTGTTTGGATTGAGCCTTTCCCATTTCCTTTCCTGGAAGGCTCTGGCGAATACCGAGACCCATAAATATGCTGGCGCCAAAGGTTTCGGCAACGCCAAGTCAGTCATCCTGCTCTTCCTTCAGGGCGGGCCCAGCCATCTGGACATCTGGGACCCGAAGCCGGATGCCCCGTCCAACGTTCGGAGTGAATTTAAGCCGATCAAAACCAACGTCCCGGGGACCTATCTGAGCGAGACCATGCCGATGATGGCTCAGCAGGCCGACAAGTACACTCTGATCCGTTCCATGAGCTACACGCCCAAGGGATTGTTTAATCACACGGCGGCGATCTACCAGATGATGACGGGTTATCCCCCCGACGTGGTTTCCCCGTCCGGGCAGTTGGAGCCTCCCTCGCCACGGGATTTCCCGCACATGGCTTGCCAGTTGAACCGGCTCAAGCCCATGAATGAACCGGTTCTGCCGTTTGTCGAGATGCCCAGGCCTCTGCAGGAGAGTAATATCGTCGGCAAGGGCGGCACCGCCGGTTTCCTGGGGAAGGCTTACGATCCTTACCGCCTCTATCAAGACCCGAACAAGCCCCTCAAGACCGAGGACCTGACTCTTCGGGCCGAGGTGCCCCCGGATCGTCTGAAGGACAGGTTCCACCTGTTGAAGGGGATCAACGGATCGATGAAGGAATTGGAAGGTGCCCTCAGTTCCCAGGCTCTGGATGAGTACTACCAGAAGTCCTATGACCTGGTCCTGTCCGGGAAGGCGCGGGGAGCCTTTGACCTGGAACAGGAACCGACCCGGGTTCGGGAACGGTATGGGCGGACGACGTTCGGCCAGGGTGCCTTGCTGGCCCGGCGGCTCATCCAGGCCGGCACGCGCTTCGTCCAGTTGAACTGGCCGGCGGTGGCCAACGGCAATCCGGAAGTGGATGCCTGGGACACTCACGCGGCGAACTTCGGCCCCCTGAAAAATCTCCACTGCCCCGTGCTGGATCGGGCTTTGTCGGCGCTGGTGGAAGACCTGCATCAGCGCGGGATGCTCGAAGAGACGATGGTGGTGGCGGTGGGTGAGTTCGGCCGTTCGCCGCGCATGGGCGTGAGCACCTCCGGTAACAGTAATGCACCGGACGGACGCGACCACTGGCCCTATTGCTATACCGCAATGGTCACGGGTGCGGGTATCCGCCCCGGAGAGGTCTATGGAAAATCCGACGGTACCGGGTCCTCGCCGGTGGAGTCTCCCGTGCATCCGACGGACCTGATTGCCACGGTTTACTACGCTCTGGGCATCGACCCGTCCATTGAGGTGTTGAACGACTTGAACCAGCCTCGACTCCTGGTCAAGGGCCAGCCGGTGACCCAACTGTTCTAAAGCGCCTTTGGGGCGGGAGGCAGGCGGCAAACCTGCTTCCCGCTCCCTTGCCTTATATCCTTCCATTCCAAAAAACAGACAACCGGAGAGGAGTGCAGGCAGTTGCGGGATGCCGGTTGAGTCCTGCTTTAACCGGCTCTCTGACTCTTTACGTGGTCCAAGTTCCGGGTAGCGGACCATTGGCCTATCGGCCGCCGGAAAAGTGGTACAATCTTTGGGGACAGGCCACCCGGCGCCAGTCTGCCACGACCCGGGCTCCCTCCGCGCTGAGTTGACGCCCCGGTAGCCTGGCCCGCGACGCCAAAACGAAAATACTCTGCCGGGGGAGTTCGTTACCGGTTCCAACCCTGCCCGGGATGCTCCCATTCGGCGGACGCTGGTTTCCTGTGATCTCCGGGTCACGCTGAGGTCCCTATGATGAAGATCCTCATTCGATTGCGACGGGCTGTGCCTACCGCGTGTCTTGGCGTCTTGCTTGTCGTATCCGGCTCGGCCCAAGAACGGGTTATTCGAGTCGGCACCGTGCTGGATGGCCCCACCGATCCGGACGCAGCCCTTCGCGTTTTGGTTGAGACCGAGGTCATCCGGTTGCTAGGCGACCGGTACGACGCGCAGTTTCCCCCGGAAAAGCAGTTGGTAGGCGATTGGTCTGCCGCGAAGGCGCGCGAAAACGTGGACACGCTGCTGGCGGATTCGGAGGTCGATGCTGTCCTGGTGCTCGGCATCGTCGGCCCGGTCTATGTGAGCCGCCGGCCGGAGATTCCCAAGCCAGTCGTGGCCGCGGTCGTCGTCGATCCCGAGACGGAAGGCATCCCGATCGAGGTCCGAGAGCGCTCCCGGCCGGGACGAGTCGGCGTGGAGCGAGTGCGCGTCAGCGGCGTGCCCAACCTCAGCTACGTGGCCTTCAACCAAGACCTCGCACGCGAAGTGGAAGCATTTCGCGCGATTGCGCCGTTTTCTCGCCTTGCCATTCTAACGATTGAGGCCCTCCAGAACGAGCTCCTGGCGGTTCGCGCAAGCGTCGCGCGAAATCTCAGTGCGATCGGCGTGCAAGCCGTATTCCTTCCGGTTGGCCGCTCGATTGAGCAAGTGCTGGATCGTCTGCCGACCGACATCGAGGCGGTCATGCTCGGCGCCCTGCCCCATCTTGCGGAGAATGAATTCCAACGGCTGATTCGGGGGCTGCACGAGAGAAAGCTGCCAACGTATTCGCTCGAAGGTAAGCGTGCCGTTCGGCGTGGGGTGATGGCCAGTCTGAGGGTTGATCGCAACGAACTCTTCCTCGCGCGGCGGGTTGCGTTGAACCTGTTCAATGTTCTGCGAGGCGAAGAGGCGTCGGAGCTTCCGGTTGACTTCCCGATTGACGAGCAGCTCACGCTCAATATGGCGTCGGCGCGAGCGGTCGGAGTCGATCCAACCTTCGGGTTGCTGGCTGAGGCTGAACTCGTTGGCGAGACCGGACCTCCTGCGGCCCGCCGGATCTCGCTCGCCGCGGTGGTGCAGGAAGCCACGAACGTCAATCTCGACTTGGTTTCCGCCGAACGTCGCGTCGAGGCCGGCAGGCAACTCGTGAAGGAGGCGCGCTCGAACCTGCTGCCGCAGGCGAGTTTCTCGAGCTTGGGCACGTCGATCGACAAGGATCGTGCGAGCGTATTCCAGCGTCAGCGGCAAGTCTCCGGCGCGTTGGGCGTCCAACAGGTCCTCTATTCGGAACAGGCGCGTGCGGGTTACGACATCGAGCGACAGCTCCAAACTTCACGCGAAGAAGAAAGATTCCAACTGCGCCTGGACATCGTCCTGGAGGCCGCGCAGAGCTATCTTGACGTGCTGCGGGCGAAGACCATGGAAGACATCCAGAAGAGAAACTTGGCAGTTACCCGCTCGAACCTGAACTTTGCTCGTGCGCGCGTCGATGTTGGCACGGCGGGGCGCGACGAAGTGCTCCGCTGGCGCAGCCAGATGGCCCAAAACCGCCGCAACGTGATCGACGCCTCGGCCCGGCGCAATCAGGCCGAGATCGCCGTGAACCGCATCCTCAACCGTGCCCTCGAGGAGCCTTTCGACACGGTCGAGGCCGGTTTGGGCGATCCCGACCTGACGGTTAACTTCGAGGTCCTCCGACCGTTCGTCGCGAGTCCCGGATCGTTCAAGCTCTTCCGGGACTTTATGACTCAGGAAGCTCTGGAGGCCTCGCCCGAGCTGAGACAGCTTGACGCGTCGATTCGCGCGCAGGAACGTTCGTTGCGAGCGGCCAAGCGCGCTTTCTACCTACCGACGGTTGGTCTGGATGCTCAGGTGCAAACGTTCAAGAACGGCGGCGAGCCGTCGCCGGCTCTACCGGGCGGCCCGAACAACACCAACTGGACGGTAAGCGTCCAGGCCTTGTTGCCCATCTTTCAAGGCGGAGCGCTGCGAGCGCAGAAGACCCGGGCGGAGATCAAGCTCGACCAGTTCACGATTGATCGTGAGGCGACCCGGCTACTCATCGATCAGCGAATCCGCTCGGCCCTGCATCAGGCGGGCGCCTCGTTTGCCGGGATTGAACTCGCCCGGGAAGCGGCCCAGGCTGCGCAAGAAAACCTGGAGCTGGTGCGCGACTCGTACTCGGAGGGCGTCGTTGACATCGTTCGCGTGCTGGACGCTCAAACCCAGGCGTTGTCGGCCGAGTTGGACGCGGCGAACGCGGTCTTTGTGCATCTGATTGACCTGATGGAGACCCAGCGTGCCGTGGGACGTTTCGACTACTTCCGATCTGCCGACGAACGGGACGAGCTCATCCGCAGACTGGAGGCTTTCTTTCAGGAGAAAGGTTATGGCCATCGTGGAAACTAGCTCGCAGTTGGCAACCTACCCGAAATCACCGCTGGCGGTGTGCGGTCTGGCGTTCGTCATGGCGCTGGGATCATGTACTAATGAAGAGCCTGCGGGGGCCGAGGCGCCGCCGCCCCGGCCGGTCAAATACGTGGAGGTCGTCGCGCAAGGCGGCGACCGCACTCGAACGTTCACCGGTTTTGCGAAGGTGGACGCCCGCTCCAAGTTTGGCTTTCGGGTCTCGGGAACCGTGCAGAGGGTTCACGTCGATCAGGGCGACATCGTCGAGCCGGGAGATCTGATCGCGGAAATGGACCCGACGGATTTCGAGATCCAGGTTCGCGAAATCGAAGCCGGCTTGGCCGAGGCTAAGGCGCAGGAGGCGCTGGCGGACTCGAACTTCCAAAGGGTTCAGCGGCTCTACGAAAAGGACAGCGCCTCCCAGGGAGACTTCGACTCGGCGCTGGCGAAGCGGGAGTCAGCGCGAGCCGGCGTCGAATCGGTCGAGCAGAAGCTCCGGCAAGCGCGGCGGCAGATCGAGTACACGCGGCTCCGGTCGCCGGTCAGGTCGGCCATCGTCGAAGTCAAGGTCGAAGAAGGGGAGATCGTCCAAGCGGGTGAGCCGGTCGTGGAAGTCGTTACGGGAGAGAATCCTCAAGTCGAGATCGCGGTGCCCGAGGTCGCGATTGCCGACATCCGTCAGGGAGCTTCCGCCAGAATCCGCTTCTCCACTCTTCCGGAGCGAACGTTCTTCGGCCGGGTGACGACCATGGGCGTGGTTCCCGGCGAAGGCGTGACGACCTACCCGGTCACGATTGAGCTGAACCGCTCCTGGTTCCAATTGACAGGGAGTTCGGATGCAATACCGCTGCGGCCGGGCATGGCGGCGGAAGCGGAGATGCAGTTCGGCAGCACGGGCAGTTCGGCGCGTCACGTTGTGCCGGCCAACGCGGTCACCGCAGACCGCCAGGGCAAGTTCGTTTACGTGGCCGAGTCGGGCGGCGGCGAGGTCGTCAGCGCCGCCAAGCGTCCCGTCGAAACCGGCCGGCTGGTCCCGACGGGCATCGAAGTGATTTCCGGCCTCGCTGACGGCGACAAGGTCATCACCGCAGGACTGAACCAGATCAAGAACGGGCAACAAGTACGCCTGCTCGCCCAGGACTAAGAGCCGCTGTGAATCTAACCCGTTTCGCCATTACCAACAACCGCGTTACGGCCATGCTCCTGATGGCGGTATTGGTCGGCGGCTATAGCGCCTACACCACGATGGAGCAGGCGATGGACCCCGGATTCACGATCCGGACGGCCCAGATCGTTACCAGGTTCCCGGGCGCCAGCCCGGAGCGAGTTGAGGCGCTGGTAACCGACCCGCTCGAAACGGCCATTCAGCAGTTGCCGGAGCTTGATTTCGTCGCGAGCACGTCGAAGACCGGGCTTTCGATCGTTTCCGCCAATATTCGCAACGAGTTCACCGAGATGCGGCCCATCTGGGACAGCCTGCGGCGAAAAGTCGATGAAGCGGCGCGCAACCTGCCAGAAGGCGCTCGACCGCCCGAGGTCAACGACGAATTCGGCGACGTTTACGGCACGCTGGTTGCCATCACCGGCGACGGGTTCGACTATCGCGAGCTGAAGGACTTCGCTCAGCAGTTTCGCGATAGTCTTTTGCGGCTCGACAACGTGGGAAAGGCGGAGATCTGGGGCACTCAAGATGAGCGCGTCTTCATCGAATACAACGACGCCCGTTTGGCAGAGTTGAATCTCTCGGTAAGCCAAGTCAGTCAAATCCTCCAGTCGCGCAACATTCTCATCTCGGGTGGAAGCCTGCTGGCAGGGGACGAGCGGCTGGAGCTGGAGCCCACCGGAAACTTCAATACCGTGGACGAGCTCGGGCGGACGGTTATCAGCGCGCCCGGTCGGCCCGACCTGCTCTACCTCCAAGACATTGCCGCGATCACTCGCGGCTACGTTGACCCGCCCTCCGGCAAGGTGCGCGCCAATGGCCGGCCCGCCCTCTTGCTGGCGATATCGGTCCGGGAAGGCGGAAACGTCGTGCAGTTGGGCGAGGAAGTCGAAGCGCTGTTAGCCCGCGTGAGCAACCAGTATCCGTTGGGAATCGACTTCAAAATCGTCGCGTTCGAGCCGGAACGAGTCGCGCAAAAGGTGGACGATTTTGCCAATAGCGTTTTGCAAGCCGTCGCCATCGTGCTCTTGTCGATGCTGGTGATGCTGGGGCTAAGGACGGGGCTGGTGGTCGCTTCGCTCGTACCGTCGGCGCTGCTGATGAGCTTGCTGGTCATGCAGTGGATGGACCTGGGCTTGAACCAGATGACCCTGGCCTCCTTGATCATCTCTCTCGGCATGTTGGTTGACAACGCGATCGTGATGAGCGAATCGATCATGGTGTCGATGTCCGAGGGCATGTCGCCGGTGGAGGCTGCCGTCAGTTCGGCGAAAGAACTCCGGATTCCACTCCTCACTTCGTCGTTGACGACTTCCGCCGCTTTCTTGCCGATCTACCTGGCCGAAGGAACGATGGGCGAATATACGGGCGTGCTGTTCATCGTCGTCACGATCACTCTGTTGTGCTCGTGGCTGCTGGCGTTGACCGTCGTCCCGCTACTTTGCACCCAATTTCTCAAGGTGAAGCCCGCTGGGGGCGCCGACGCATTCGACTCACGCTTTTATCGGTCCTATCGCGGCGTCTTGTTTCGACTGGTGCGATTCCCGCTGATCTCGTTTGGGTTGGTGCTGGGGGTCTTCCTTGGGGAATTATATACAATCCTACACGTCACGGAAAGAGGTTGCGCTATCGGGAACTGGTGGGGTAAAGTAGAAGCCCCGCCAGCGCATCTACTGACGGGGCTTCAAGGCATCATTCTCTCTTGACTGAATACAGGCTACCCGCCTGAATCTCGTTTGTCAAGAGGGATTATGAGAACCTTTCCGACTCTCCAGAACTGTATCTCTCACGTCCTTGAAAGCGTTCAGAAGTCCATTGGAGAATGCAGTCCTGGAAGAAGAGGTGACAGCGTTTCCTTGGAAAATGAAGGTGTCAAGGCCGCTAACAAGGATGTCACCAGCCTTACTGTCAATGTCATATATTCCACTGGCCACTAGAGAAACCATGAGATGAAGGGCTTTGACCTGACCCTTTAGATATTCAATATCCTGCGCGGGATCACTCATAGCTCACCCCTCCTCTTCCGGCAACTTGTCGGCAATCATTTTTAGGGACATAGCTACATTTTCAGGATTAGTACCTTGGGAAATCCTATCTCCCAAATCACTAAACCCCTTCCTAATCGCCTCAGCCAATATTTCAGACGCTTCGATAATATCGCTACCATTGAAATATTGGGGAGGAGGAGGGGGCTGCTTGGTGTCCTTGAGCATCACTTGTACCTCCTAGATTCCCGCCGAGTCTGTGCCCGGTCGGGGTTAAGTTAAACCTGCTTATTTCTGTCTGCCACTCAATCGTTCCAGCCGTTCCTCGATAGCCTTGGCCACAAACTCATACATCATCTCGCGGGGTTTCAAGTTGAAGGCCGCGACTTTCATCCTCTCCCATAGGTCCGTGTCCATCTTCGAGATTATTTGAGTTTTCCAAAACTTTCCTTTGATGCGCTCCATTGGGCTAGATGGTTCTCTTGAGGGTTTTTTCCTCGCCCCCTTCCCTTGGTGGAGGCTTGAGGGATTCGGCGGAAAACCCATCGTCTTTAGTGAACTTTCGTATCTGGTCCACCACCTCTCCCACATTTAACTCCCATATCTCTCCATTCTCGAATCTTATCTTGGAGACAAATGCGATTCCGGTGTGGAACTCCCCTCTCTTCGTGCCGGTCGAAGCCCACCTTCCTATGGATGTCTCCCCAATTTCAATCCCCCTGGTATCTTCCCCTCCAAGGCGATATTGCAGTTCCTTGAATATATTGAATGAATAGAGTCCGAAACGGATGGCCATGATCTTGCGGCCACTAACATTCTCAAACGCCAATTTATGATTGACGCCGTGATCCACGTTTCCCATGAGGGTTTGATACCAAATACGATACTTGGTTATCTTTACGGGAGAACCATTCTGGCCTAAGATATTAGGTTGACCGGGCAACTCTTTTCCATCTGATGGGAAGGGGAGGGAAGGGAGCAGGACAAGTAAAAGCAGGGCTGTCTTCATGGGACCTCTCATTATACCATGAGGTCCCGGCTTGAGCGAGCGATGGGAGCCGGGCCGCGTTATCGCTACGCAGTTATTGCGGAGTTCTGCTTGTTCGCCGAAATGGGGAGGGCGCTACCCTCCCCACGATTTTACGGCTGTTGTATTCAGCAGACGACCCGACTTGAGGGCCTTACTGCGAAACGATAACCCGCCGAAGCTACAGGAAAGGTAGGTAAGTGTCAACTAATAATTCGCATATATTCCATTAGTGTTTCTATGTTAACCTGCATGGGAAAACTTCGGAGGTCGAAGTTTTGATGGAGGTACGAGCAATGGATAAAAATGGCATCCCCCCCCGCAGAGGTCGGCCTAGACTCAAGTGGCCCGACCAAATCCCCGACACCCCGGAGAACGTCGCACGGGCCATCATGCAGGGACCGCCCAAGAAAGAATGGCAGTTCCTGAAGGAAAGAGCTTCCAAAAACCCGAAGCGGAAACTACAATCATTGCATCAAACTTAAGAGACACGGAAGAACCCCACTCGATCTGGAGTGTTTCCCGTGGGTGGAGGAATTGGTTCCAAGGTATGTTTTTCGGACTCTCAATCCTTGGAGGCTATATAGCCTGGGAAACTACGTCCTATTGGGGTGCTTTTATCTCTCTGTGCAGTCAGTCAATTATCGTGGCTGCAACTGCAAGCATGATCTTGGTGGAGGTTGGCATGATTGGCGATTGGCTCAAAAGCCAAAGGGAAGAAAAACGGCAGCTTGTGAGGGCATTGGAAAAGAGCGACGACAGGTACAAGGAATTAGAAGCGAAGTACGATTCCCTGAAAAGGGACGTGGACGAAATTAAGGTAAACGGACACGCTCCGAAAGAGAGTGTCGAGCAGTAAGCTCTAGGCTACCAGTTCCCGGTAGCCTAGTCTCTTTCCTACGAATCCACGGGCCACGCTCATCATCTGGTGGATGGTGTCAAGGTCGCGGATGTTGTGCCGTCCGGCAAATTCCTGGACGTACCGTTGCAGATGCTTCGGGCTTATCTGGTGGAATGTTCCCTTGTAGGCTCTTTTGAGGGTGCTCCAAAAGCTCTCGATACCCTGCGTGTGCGCTTGGCCCCGGACGTACTCCGAAACCGAATGCTTCACTGATTCATGGTGGAACCCAGCCATATCGTTGTAGGTGGTGGCATCGTCGGTGTACACCACGGCTCCCGACTTCACGTTGTCGCGGATGAACCCTTGCAGGGTTTCGCTGTCTCTTTGATCTACCACCTGGGCGCGGACCTTGTTTGTGGAGCGGTCCTTGATTCCTGCCACGGACACCATATCTACCGGACCTCTCCCTTTCAGTTCCTGCCTCTTGGCAACGTGCATGTTGCGCCGTTTGCCGCCAACGTGGGTTTCATCGGTTTCAGCCGGACCCTCGAACAGCCCACCATCATTCTTCGCCCAAGTCTCGCGGATTCTGTGAAGCATGAACCAGGCCGATTTCTGCGAGATACCCAAGTCGCGGTGGAGCTTCATGCTGGACACGCTCTTGAGGCCAGTGACAAGGACGTAGATGCCGATAGCCCAGGTTCTGCACCCAAGGTTGGAGCTTTGCATCAAGGTTCCCGTCTTGACCGAGAAGTATTTCCGGCAGGAGGAGCAATGGAAGGGCAGAGGCTTGCGGTTCTTTCGTGTGGCAACTTTGGAGGAAGCGCAGAATGGGCACTCGATGCCATCCGGCCAGCGTGATCGGACAAACCACGCCTCAGCGGTTAGATTGTCTGGGAATATATTGGTGATCTCAAGGATTGAGATGCCCTTGCGATGCGCTCTGCCAGGTGCTTTCTTGTGCATAACAACCTCCATTAACTAGAGGTATTCTACACAAAGGAAAGGGATTTGTCAAGGAAATCCGTGTAGGATTGTATATAATTCCCCTTCCTTGGCGCGATGCTGGGGTTCGGTTTGGTTCCCAACCTCTTCTTCCCGCCTGACGATACTCCGATGATGACCGCGAAGTTCGAGGCGCCGATCGGTACTTCCATCGAGAAGACCGAGCAGTTGGTGGCTGACCTTGACGAATTCATCGCGTCCGAGCTGTTGAGCACCGAGAGCCGACCTGAGGGGGTGGTCAATTGGTCCGCTTATGTCGGCCAGGGAGCGCCTCGATTCACGTTGTCCTACGGCCCGCCGCCGTCGAGTCCGGAGTACGCCTACCTCTTGTTCAACCTGACGACGGCGGAGGTGATTCCTGAATTCGCTCGCAGGATCGAGCAGTTTTGCGCCGAGCACTACCCATCGGTGATTCCAACGGTGGGGCCGCTCGCCTTGGGTTCCGTGATCGACAATCCGGTCGAGGTGCGCGTCTCGGGGTCTGACCGCGACCGCGTGTTCGGGCTCGTCGATTCCATCAAAGCGCAAATGCAATCCATCGCAGGGACGAAGAACATCAATGACGACTGGGGCCAGCAGACCAAGAAGCTGACCGTCGTCATCGATGAACCTCGCGCCCGGCGAAGCGGCGTTACCCATCAAGACATCGCGATGTCGCTGCGATCGGTCCTGAACGGATACCAGGCGACCGAGTATCGCGAAGGCACTGAACTGATCCCCGTCACCATTCGGTCGATTGCTGCGGACCGGCAGGACGTCTCGAAGCTGGAGAGCCTGAACGTCTATTCCCAAAGCCAGGGAACTTCGGTTCCCCTGCTGCAAGTGGCGGAACTGGCGATCGAGTGGCAGCCCGCGAAGCTGCTTCGCCGCGACCGCCTGACCACCGTTACTGTCTCCAGCGAACTCGCGGACGGAGTAACAGCTCTGGACATTACAGCCCCACTCGGGGAGTGGCTCGAGAAGGAGCAAGCCTCTTGGCCGCCCGGGTACTTCTACGAGTTTGGAGGCGAGTTGGAGGAGTCGGCGAAGAGCCAGGGCGCGATCAGCGACAAGCTGCCTTACGCCGCGCTGTTCATCCTGATCTTGCTGGTCTCTCAGTTCAACTCGGTGAGGAGGCCGCTGATCATTCTGTTGACCATACCTCTGGCGCTCGTTGGCGTAGTGATCGGACTCCTGATCACGGGGTCCTTTTTTGGCTTCATGACCTTGCTCGGGGTGATTTCCTTGGCCGGCATCGTCATCAACAACGCCATCGTGCTGATCGATCGCATTGCCATCGAGATCAAAAACGGGCACGCGCCTCCGCAAGCGATCATTGAGGCCGCGCAGCGCCGACTGCGCCCGATCCTGCTGACCACGGTGACGACGGTCGGCGGACTGATCCCGCTGTGGCTCGGAGGCGGTCCGATGTGGGAGAGCATGGCCATCGCCATCATTTTCGGGCTGATCTTTGCGACGCTGTTGACGCTGGGGGTAGTCCCGGTGCTCTACGCGCTTTTGTTCCGCGTGAGCTTCAAGGGATTCCAGTACAAGCCCGCTGGAACGTGAGCCGGGACGGTGCGATGAATTTCCTCACGTGCCGGGTCCCCGGACCTTTCCGGCTCGCCGGGCGTGGGCGCGCCGGCGACCGCAATGATTGAAAAGAAACGCTTACAGGAGACGTTATGAATCAGACGATTCGTACCCCAGCAGCTCCCCTCCCCAAGGGTCCGTATTCCCAGGCGGTCATCTCGGGAGGATTTGTTTTCGTGGCCGGCCAGGTAGCCCTCAACCCGGAAACGAATCAGTTTGAGTACGGGACCATCGAGTCCGAAACCGAACGAGTCTTCAAGAACGTCCGGGCCATCTTGGAGGCGGCTGGCTGCGGCCTGCGGGACGTGGTCCGCGTGGGGGTCTTCCTGAAGAACCTGAGCGAGTTTGCCGCCATGAACGAGGTTTACGCCAAGTTCTTTTCGGAAAATCTTCCGGCCCGTACCACGGTAGGCGCCGATCTGCCGGGAGTGAAGATTGAGGTGGATTGCGTCGCCAAATTGCCGGAACCGAAGCCATGAACCGGTCGGCAAAAACGACCCTGGCGGGTCCCTGAACCTACCCCGGTCCCAGCCGAGGTTTCCGTAGCTTGCCCATGCACTACCGCGAACTGGATACCCCCGCCCTTTTCGTTGATTTGAATATCCTTGCGAAAAATCTTGCCGCGATGGCTCGGTATGGCCGCGAACATTCTCTGGGCTTGCGCCCGCACACGAAGACGCATAAGACGGTCGAATTGGCCCGGATGCAGGTAGAGAGCGGTGCCGTGGGTCTGACGGTGGCCAAAGTGGGGGAGGCGGAGGTCCTGGCGGCGGCCGGATTCGATGACCTCCTCATAGCCTTTCCCGTTTACGGTGAGAAGAAGGCGGAGAGGCTGGCCCGTTTGTGTGCGACCAGGAATATGATGGTCTCCCTGGACTCGGAAGTAACCGCCCGGCATCTTGCGGCGGTGATGGCTCGCCGGGGAGTGACGCTCGGCGTCCTCGTCGAGGTGGACGTGGGAGCCGGGCGTTGTGGGGTCTCGCCCGGCCCCCAGGCGGCGGCCTTGGCAAAGATCATAGACCGGCTGGACGGCTTATTATTCCGGGGGCTCATGGCCTTCTTCGGGAACGTTTGGGGGAACCTGGAGCAGCGGGAAAAGACGATTGCATTGGTGGGTCGAGGCCTTGAGCAGGCCTGTGAACCCTTTCACAAGGAAAAGATTCCATTGGAAATAGTATCGGGCGGCTCCACCCCGTCTGCGCCCCTGGCTCATCGGGTGCCTGGGTTGACCGAAATTCGCCCCGGGACCTATGTGTTTAATGACCTGAATACATTCTATCAGGGGACCTGCCGGTTGGAGGACGCCGCGGCCCGCGTCCTGGCAACGGTGGTCTCTACGGCGGTGGACGGCCAAGTGATTCTGGATGCCGGCTCGAAGACTCTTTCCAGTGAGCCTTTGGCGGCCGGTCCTCGCTCCGGCTACGGGCTGGTATTGGAAGCGCCGCAAGCTCAACTCCATAAGCTGAACGAGGAGCATGGCTTGCTTGCCGTCTCCTCGCCGCAGCCTCCGCTCCGAGTCGGCGACACGGTAACCGTGATTCCCAACCACGTCTGCCCCTGCGTCAACCTGCACGACGAGATCTTCCTGGTAAGAAACGAGGAAGTGGTCGGGAGATGGCAGGTTGCTGCTCGCGGCAAGGTGCGGTAGCTCGGTCTTGGGGCAGAATTTCCGTGGCGACCTCCGGGCAAAGGTGATCTCCGGGGCCAATGGGTTTGGGTTTTTCGCTCGGTGGCGCCTATCGAGCCCAGCGCTCTTACGGGCGTCGAGCCGAGTAATGATATGATAGCCAGGGAGACTTGGCGGTATGAAGCCGGAAGAATGATTCGCAGGATTCCGGGTTGAAAGTCGCCTTTCCTGGATGATGGGGAGAGGCGGAAATATTTTCATCCTCAGCCGGATTGTTAGGGTCTCCTTACGGACGAAAAGGGCATTTCCCGGCTGGCCATACGTTATCTGCGCTGACCTTGACCGTATTTTCCCACGCTATCATTATATTTCCCGATTCGGCTTCGCGCTTGACTTGGGCGAATCTCAAGTTGCAGTGAAATCGGGGATCAGGGTCCCCTTTGCGTAATTTTCGGCTCACCATTCATTCGGTTTTGGTTTCCGGTGAGATACAGGGAGGTGGAGGTGAAACAGCTCGGACTTGTCATGGTGGCGACGATGCTGCTGCCCCCGGCAGCTTGGGGGGGGACGGTGATATTCAAGAATGGGGATTCCCTCCAGGGAGAGTTGGTTCGGGTGGAGAAAAAGGCCATGACTTTTAGAAGTGAAGTGGCTGGCCGGATTACACTTCCGCTGGAAAAGATCGACAGCTTCGACAGCGAACAGTCCGTGGCGGTGATGCTTCGCCTCGGCGGGGTCAAGAAGGGCAGGGCAAGAATCCGCCCCGACGGAAGCTGGGAGGTGGGCGAGGAGGAGAACAAGAAAACGATGGCTCCCGAGGAGGTGGTGTCCGTATTGAGCGAGGCGCTCTACCAGGAAACCCATCCGCAGAGGAGAGTCCGGTTGTGGCAGAACTGGAAGGGAGGCCTGAGCCTCGGCTACGGCTTGGTGCAGGGAACCACAGATGCTTCCACCGTTACCGCGGCGGTTTCCGGGACTCGCAAAGTGCCCGATATTGCGGGTATCCCGGAGCGTGTTCGTACCGGTTATAACCTGAATATGATCCTGGCCTCAACCGCGCAGCAGGACGGCCTCCGCATCACGACCGAGACGGCCTCCACCGGCCTGCGACAGGACTACCTGTTCTCCGGGCGAGGCTTTCTTTTTTGGACCGTCGGGTTCGATCACAACGAAGCGCTCAATCTCAAGCTGCGACAGAACTATGGCGGAGGATTCGGATATGACTGGATCAAGAATTCACGCGCGGAATTGAGCCTGCTGGCAGGAACCGTCCTTACGAGAGAAAATTTCCACCAGCGACTCAACCGGACTCAGGCGGAAGCGCTGCTCGGGGAAAAATTCCGCCTGAAGCTGGTGAAGAACCTCGAGTGGGTAAACGAGATCAGATTTTTCCCCAGCCTTTCCAATCGCGGCCAGTTCCGCTTGAACGGTGTTTCGAGTCTCGTCAGCCGGATCACAAAGACCCTCTCCTTCCAGATCGGCCTGACCGATAACTACATCAGCAACCCGCTGGGCGGGCGACAGAAAAACCAGTTCTCCTTTACCAGCGGACTGGGATTTCACTTTTAGCGAGGCGAGGGTGGGAGTTCAGGTCCTCGGACGCCGAGCCTGCCATTCGCACCCGCGGGATGGAGGGAAAAAGTGTAACCTGAGAGGTGACAGGTTACACTCTGTAGATGATCGTCCGCTTCCCCTTCGCGGGCGTGCCTGCCGGCGAGGTGGACCGGGCGATGCAACAAAAGCCGACCGCATCAAGGTCGAGCGGCTGTCGCCGGTGGCGTAGGCACAAGACCCGACGCAAGGTCATCCAAGATATATTCGCGGCTCGGAAATGCCGTCGCTTTCATCACTCGGGGCGCGAACTCTTCGTCCGGCTGCACGATGTAGAAGGCGCATACAAAAAGTGCGACCCGGAAAACGAGGAGTTGTTGCGGTACTTCCCCATTGCAGTTGTGGCATGCATCGAGTCCTGCCGCGCTTGGCCGGCATGGGCTTTTCTCCTCCCATCAGGCACCATGGCGGAAGCCTGGCAAAGCTTTTTCTGAATTCAACAACGTAAATATTTTAAGGTAGTGCTTCGAGCGGCAAATTTTTTGTTATTTTTACTATTAAAAACCATCCAGTCCTGATATATATCTCCCACACTCACACTGCGCAATGTCCCCTTGTTGCCCTTGATGGCGCATGATATCCATCGCGGGAGGGCGATAGTGTGCGGTGCATTCACTCTTGATTAGGGAGGGAGAAGAAAATGGCATCAAGAATCATCGTTGGTTTGGGCCTTGTACTGGCAATTGTGCTGGCCGTGGTACCCAACGCGGATATGGGCGGCATGCTGTCGCTTTTGCTGGTCGTTCTGGGCTTGGTGTATGGTGGGGTGGCGATCGACGCTGAGGATGCAACAGCCTATCTCGTTGTTGCTGTTGCGGTCGGTGCTGCCGCACATGCGGACGTGCTGAACCACATCCCCGCGGTTGGCGGTTACCTGGACGCCATCGTTGGTCATGCAAGTACCCTTTTGTATTCCGGTGTCGTCACCGTGCTCGCAATGAGGACGCTCAACCGCATCAAGGGTTGAAGACCATCGGCGGATGAGCGGCCCTCAACCGCTCATCCGCTGAATATCTTGTAAGGACGCCCGCCGAGGGAATTCTCTTGGCCGGGGAACATTACGACAAGAGCGAACTCGTCTATCTCAGTGTGGGCGACTTCAGGTAGTCCATGCCCCCCTGCTCTGCTTGCATGCCGCCATCAACCTGGCCCGTATTCGGTGGGTAGGGTCCGGGTGGCGAACGGATCGTGGGTGGTGGGCCGCGTAAGTCAGGTGCGCCTGCCTCAGCGGTCTGACCCTCATTTCGGGCCGTTTCGGCATTTTCCCCTAAAACATCCCCTGACGGTGCTCTGGCGACAGGAGGGCTTGTACGACTCCTTGCGCGGCGGCGGGAATGGGGGAGACATTCGATCTCGGGGAGGAATAAAGAGCGGGCCGGCCCCCGCTCTACGGATTCATTGCGGATGAAAGACCTTTAAGCGGAGGAAAGCGACGTGACTGACGTGATCGATTATAAGATTCATGGGGACGACATGCAGATCGTCGAGATCGAATTGGATCCGGGCGAAGGAGTACGGGCCGAAGCCGGAGCCATGATGTACATGGGGCCGGGCATTGAAATGCAGACCTCCACCGGCGGCGGCTTATTCAAGGGTTTTAAGAGGATGGTCACGGGAGAGAGCTTTTTTATTACCACCTTCCTCTACGATGGAAACGATAAAGGGCACGTGGCGTATGGCGCGCCCTATCCGGGGAAGATCATTCCCTTGCAATTGGATCGCCTGGGAGGCAGTTTCCTTTGTCAGAAGGATGCCTTCTTATGCGCCGCCAGGGGCATTGAGATCGAGGTCGCCTTTACGCGGAAGATCGGAGCGGGGCTGTTCGGGGGGGAAGGATTTATTCTGCAACGCCTTGAGGGCCACGGGCTGGCCTTTGTGCATGCCGGAGGAACCATTATTCAAAGGGAGCTGGGTCCGGGCGAGGAGTTGCGAGTGGATACCGGATGTGTGGTGGCTTTTTCTCCCTCGGTGGAGTATGACATCCAATTTATCGGCGGGTTTCGCAATGCACTGTTCGGCGGAGAAGGACTGTTCCTGGCCAAGATGACCGGACCCGGACTTGTGTACCTCCAGAGCCTTCCCTTCTCCCGACTGGCAGACCGCATCTTTTCGGCTGCCCGGTTTCAACAAAAGGGCGAGCAGACGGGCATCGGAGGTCTGGGGGGCGGCCTGCTGGGAGGAATCCTGGGAGGGGACCGGTAAAATCCGGGAGCGGCAACCCGCAGCGTGAGAAAGGAAGAGAACATGCGTCAACGGCAACATCTCGCTGTTGTTATCCTTTTATTTTTGCTCCTTTGGGGGAGCGGAGCCTTCGGGCAGAAGGCTGTCGGCGGCGGGAGCGAGGCCGGGCGGCTCCACAAGCTGTTGGAGGAGGAATGGAAGTACCTCATGCAGGAGTTTCCCGAATACGCCACCTATACGGGCTATCCGGGGCAGAACCATCGCTGGAGTGACAATTCCCTGCAAGCCATCGAGCGGCGAAAACAGAGGCCGAAACGGACTCTGGCCGCATTGGAGTCCCTGGACCGTTCCCAACTCAGCCGAGACGACCAGTTGAATTACGACCTGTTTCTCAGGCGGACCCGGGAGGAGATCGAGGGCCAGCGCTTCCAGGAAGAATATATGCCCCTGAACCAACTTGAGGGCGTCCATCAGGACGTTGCCCAGGTCATCTCCTACATGCCCACCTTCACCGTGAAAGACTATGAAAACATCATTGCGCGCATGAACGGCGTCCCCACGCTGGTGGACCAGACGCTCGTCTTGCTGGATCAGGGATTCGGAATGGGGATTACGCCGCCTCGGATCACCCTGCGCGACGTCCCCCAGCAGGTGAAAAACCAAATGGTCGCCGACCCTTTGTCGAGTCCTTTAATGCGTCCTTTCAAGAGGTTTCCGACAAGCGTTCCCCCCGGCGAACAGGATCGGCTGCGAAAGGCGGCGGTGGCCGCCGTCACCGCGAAGGTGATTCCCGCCTACGAGAAGCTGCACGATTACCTTGTCGAGACCTACCTGCCGCGCGCCAGAGAATCCATTGCCTTGTCGGACCTGCCCGACGGGGAGGCTTGGTATGCCTTTCGGGCCCGCCACTACACCACGACGAAGTTTTCCCCGCGCAAAATCCATGCAATCGGCCTTTCCGAGGTCAAGCGAATCCGGGCGGAGATGGAGAAAGTCCGCGCCCGCTCGGGCTTTCAGGGAACCCGGGAGGAGTTCGATGCATTTCTGCGCGCCGACGCGAAGTTTTTCTTTGCCGACCGGGAAAGTCTTCTGGTTGCCTACCGTGACATCGCCAAACGGGCCGACGTCGAGCTGGTGCAGTTTTTTGGGAAGCTGCCTCGTCTCCCTTATGGAGTGGTGAGGATACCTGCCTATGCGGAGAAGTCGCAACCGGCGGCCTATTACATGCCGGGTTCGCCCCAGGCCGGGCGGGCGGGAAAGTTTTACGCCAATACCTACGATTTGCAGGCGCGGCCCAAGTGGGAAATGGAAGCGCTTACCTTCCACGAAGCCGTCCCCGGACATCACCTGCAAATTGCGCTGGCTCAGGAACTGGAAGACTTGCCGGAGTTTCGCAAGCATGGCCGCTATACGGCGTTCGTCGAAGGGTGGGGCCTCTATGCCGAGAGCCTGGGGGAGGAGATGGGCTTTTACACGGACCCGTATTCCAAATTCGGACAGCTTAATTTTGAGATGTGGCGCGCCATTCGGCTGGTGGTGGACACCGGTATGCACGCCTTCGGCTGGACCCGCCAGCGGGCCATCGACTTCTTTTTGGAAAATAGCGGCCGCGCCGACCACGAGATTGTAGTCGAGGTGGACCGCTACATCGTCTGGCCCGGCCAAGCCTTGGCCTACAAGATCGGCGAGTTGAAAATCAAGGAACTCAGAGCCTACGCCACCCAGCAATTAGGCAAGTCGTTCGACGTGCGCGCCTTCCACGATCAGGTTCTCGGGGCGGGCGCCTTGCCGCTCGACGTCCTGGAAGCGCGCATCCAAGCCTGGGTCGCCGAGCAGATGGAAAAACCTTGACCACCCTGCAACGTACCCTCTCGTCCGAAAGCGTTTGCCGGGACCGAGGCGCTGAACGGAGCGGAGAGATATTACCGAACTCGGGAGCCCTTCTTTCTTCGCCCGAATCTCTGTTGCAGGTGGTCGAGCGCACCCACGGCGAAGGAGTCCGAGTCGGTGTAGAGCGGACGCCAGATGGAAGCGGCGCGCGAGAGCTGGGGCAGAGCATATCCGAAAGTTTCGACCACCAGCCGGCCGGCGTAGGAAATCTTTCGCAGCGAAGACCGAACCCCCTTCCAGTCCACCTGGCCGGTGCCGGGAATGCCCCGGTCGTTCTCGGAAACATGGAAATGGGCCAGATGGGGATCACAGGCCAAAATCGCCTCCGTGACGCTCTTCTCTTCGATGTTGGCGTGAAAAGTGTCAAACAGAATGCCGATCCGCGGGCTGCCGATTTCCTGTACGAACCGTTTGGCGTCGCTGGCCGTGTTGAGGAAGTAGGTCTCAAAGCGGTTGAGAGGTTCGACGGCCACCGTCACTCCCTGATCCTCGGCAACCTTGGCAATTTCCTTGTAGGAGCGAACGGCGCGTTTCCATTCCGCCGCCTTCCTGGGTTTCCCGGTCGTAAATCCCACCGGCGAGTAAAGCGGACCGGCGACCATGTCGGATCCCAATTCCGCCGCCTTTGCGACGACCTGGCGGATAAATTGGACCCCGGCTTTGCGGGCCGCGGCCGATTCCGACCCCAGATGAGCCTCGGGTGGAAGAACCGAGCAAATACTGCAATCAAGAGTAGATTTTTCCAGCAGTCTCTTGACCCGGGGCACGTCGATCTGGTTCGGATTCAGCAGGGGGATCTCCACGGTGTCGTAGCCCAGCTTCTTCAGCTTTCCCAGCAACGGGTAGTAACCTTTCGTCAGTTCCGCGGTCCATAGAAACAGATTCAATCCCAATCGATTCGCCATATTTTTCTCCTGAGGGAGCCTCGACCCTCTTATTGGGTCTGCTCCATCCAATGCAGGCCGGTTTTTCCGGGAACGATGATGTCCAGCCGGCCGTCCCGGTTCAGGTCCTCGACGACGATCTGCAAGCCCGTGCCCACCCCGTCGTCATAACTCAGGGTATGTTTCACCCAGTGGATTCCCCCCCCCTCGTGCTGCAATTGATACCAGTAGAGCCCCACCGGCTCGAAGGTTCCCGGGTCGTTGTCATGGGCGCGGTAGCGCTTTCCGGTTACGATGTCCTGCAAGCCGTCGCCGTCCAGGTCGGCCAAAGTGACCGCATGGGCCTGAGACCAGGTGTTGTCGATGATGTGCGTTACCCACCCGATAAAGCCGTCTTTGTCCACCCGTTGTTCGTACCAGAAGACTCCGTAGGAGTGGCCGGCGCTGGCAATCAGATCATTCTTGCCGTCTCCATTTACGTCGTAAGCATAGATTTGGCCCGTCTCGCCGAACTGTCCGCCCAGACGCCAGACGGAGTGAAATTTCCAGTCCAGCAAGGTGGGATACTTCTCGGGGGCTTCCAGCCAGCCTTTCGGCGTAAGGATGTCCACGCGGCCGTCGCCGTTCACGTCGCCGACGCCGATACCGTGGGCGTTGGCCTTTGGGCTGACCCGGTGCCGAGACCATTCCGGCCGGCCGTCCTCGGCGTGCGTCAATTCAAACCAGGCCACTTCCTGGCTGCCTCCGTAGTTGGGAAGAACCCTCCCGCTGCCGCCCGCCAGATCAACCAAGCTGATGATTTCAATGTTCAGCCCGGTTTCAATCACATGCTCAGTCCAGACCCTCTCCCGATTTCCCGGGTTCTCATACCAGGCGATCATCTTCCGGAACCACGAGCCGGAAACCACGTCCGGGTAGCCGTCGCGGTTTACATCCAACGCCAGAGCTCCCATGTCGTCCACGTAATTGCTCATGACGGGAATGGCACGAAACAGGTGTGGTTTCCAATGCGGAGCTTCGTACCACTTTTCCCCGGAAATGATGTCCAGGTGGCCGTCTTGATTGATGTCCGCCACGGCGCAGCTTTCCGCCTTGGTGTCGGCGTCGATAACGTGCTTGATGAATGGGGGGGGATGACGGGCCGCTCCCCTGGCCCCGAAGTGAACCGCCGGGTGGAGCAGAAGGGCCGGAGCGAGGAGAGTGGAGATGCACAACAGGATTCGCCTTTTTCGGCTGGATTGCGGGGCAGACATTCGCTTCTCTCCTTACGGTGACAGGCGAACCGACCCGATGATCTCGGTTCGATTTCGCCGCGGGCTGTTGCCCGGAGCCGATAGAGGGGTCCGGGCCGGGTCCTATCCGCTGGTGATCCCGAACAGGTCGCCAAGCGAGTCCTTTCCCACCTCGGTCGGTGAGGGGATTCTAGCAAGGCCACCGCAACGGCTCAACCGGAATGTTTCGTTTCGCAACGGAACCCCGATTGGCAGACCCGATTGTGGTAGAGTCAAGACCCTGAAAAGGGTAACACTTCTGTTGTAAGGGACATCCGGGGCGGAACAGACTCCCCGCGCTGGTGGGTTCGCTGCATTCGATGGGGGCTGCTTTGATTTTTTTGTGCTGGGGAAGGTCGGCAGTTCAATCTTGGCTGGGAGCACGGAGAGGGGGTTGGGCCACAGGACGGAAGTTCAACAACAATAAAGGGACTTGAAAATGAGTGGGCCGATCGTGGACGCGCATCAGCACTTCTTCAACGTAGATCGCTTCACCTACCCCTGGATGAGGGGGTCGGCGGAGGCGCTGCGCCGCAATTTCCTGCCGGAGGACCTGAAGCCGTTGCTTTCGCGGCTCGGCATTCAGCGGACCGTGTTGGTGCAGGCGGGGGCCATCGAAGGCGACACGTCCTGGTTCCTGGAATTGGCCCAGGCGCATGATTTCATCGCGGGAGTGGTCGGCTGGGTCGATCTCACCGATCCCCAGGTGGGCCAAACCCTCGATGTGTTGCAGGGTCATGCCAAATTCAAGGGGGTACGGCACCTGGTGGAGGACGAGCCGGATGATCATTGGCTGGTGCGGGAGGACGTGCTTCGGGGCCTGGAGCAGTTGGCGCAGAGGGATATTCCCTACGATCTGGTGGTCCATCCCCGGCACCTGCGGTGTGTGTCCATAGTTGCCGAACGTCTCCCTCGGCTGCGAATGGTCGTGGACCATATCGCCAAGCCGCCGATTGCCCGGGGCACTCGGGAAGGCTGGGACCGGGATATGGCCGTCATTGCGGGCTACCCGCAGGTCTATTGTAAGCTCTCGGGGATGATTACCGAGGTCGACTCTGAAAACTGGAAGCCGAGCGATTTGCGACCCTACGTAAACTACGTCGTCGAGCTTTTCGGCCTTGACCGGGTCATGTACGGGAGCGATTGGCCCGTCTGTCGGCTCGCCGGCAGCTATGAGCAGGTTTTTCAGGCTCTTGTAGAGGCTTTGGGTCCCCTCGGCGCACGGGACCGTGCTAGGGTCTTTGGCCAAAATGCTTGCCGCTTCTACGGAATTTCGTGAACCGGGTGACGTGGATGCCGGTTCAACCCGACCCGGTCGCGCGGGCGCTGGTCTATCTTAGACCATGCGGGGGCCTTTGCGGGCTGGAGACCGGAAATCTTTCAGGCCCGCGGGCCACATTCCATTGCGAAACGCAGGTTGTATTGGCTAGAATCAGTGTGCGTTCAAGGGTAGGAGGGAAATGTGCGAGGAGATGTTATGAAGCGAGTTCGGCGAATGGCAGCGGGAGTGGCGATTCTCTGCATGGGAGTCTTGGGGGGCTTAGCGGGAGCCGACGCCCGAAACAACCGAGTCTGGACGTTCGAGATCGAATCGGGCGGCGTGGTGCACGCCGGGGAGGCGAGTCGGACTGCGGTTCCAGGGGAGGAATCGGCTCAACGGGAGAAGCTTCGCCAAAGGATCGGCGCCTTTGTCCGGGAATGGTACGGCCTTCCGGAAACGGTCAAGCTGGATGTGGGGGCCGTCGAGGAATCGCATTTTCCCGAATTCCTGATGACCCAGGTCACTCTGGACGACGGGCAGAACCAGCAGGTTCATCCCTTTTATCTCTCCCGCGACGGCCGCTTTTTGATGGAGAAAGTGTACCGTTTGAGCGCCCATCCCGAACGGGACGTGGTGAGGATGATCAAGCTGTCGGATGAGGTTTCCAAGGGACCGGCGAACGCACCGGTGACCTTGGTCGAATACGCGGACTTGCAATGCGCCTCGTGCGCCCGCTTGCATCAGTTCCTCAAGAATGAATTTCTGCCTCGGTACGGCAACAAGGTCCGGATTATCTTCAAAGAGTTTCCTCTGACCCATATCCACGACTGGGCCCTTGCAGGTTCCATCGCCAGCCAGTGCGTATCGCGTAACGATCCCCAAGCCGTCCTGTTATTCCGGGACTTGATCTTCACCAATCAGGCCCAGATTACCGCCGCCAATGCGCGGCAGAAATTCCTCCTGTTCGGCGAGCAAGCCGGCGCCAATCGGAATCGACTGGCCCAGTGCTTTGACACCAAGGCAACGCTCCCCCATGTTCGGCGCTCGGTCCAGGAAGGCCGGCAGTTGGGGGTGCGGAGCACTCCTACGGTCTTTATCAACGGCAAAAGGGTCGCCGGCAACGCCTCCCCGGCAATCTTTTACCGGCTCGTGGACCACGCCCTGCAGAAGGGGACCCGGCAGTAGCTCCGCGGAGGCGGGTTACTTTCCTTCCTTTTGCGCCCTCTCGAATACGGTCGGCAGGAGCCGGAGCAGACCCGCGAAATAGATCGAGCCAAGCAATCCCCCATAGGCCAGAGCAAAGCGGGGTCCGACCCATTCGGCTACCGCGCCGGCTTGTAGGCTGCCCAGAGGCGCCAACCCGAGCACCGCGAGGCTGTAAAGGCTCATAATGCGGCCCCGCAGGTGGGGTGGGGTCAGCCGTTGCAACGTCGTATTGGTCAGCGCCAGGGCGCCCACCATCGTGAACCCCACGACAACCAACAGGGCGAACGATAGCTGGAAGCTGTCCGAAAGAGAAAATCCCACCATCGCGAACGAAAAAAGCAGAGCGCTCGCGGCGATCGGCCGGCTGGGGTTGCGAGGGGCTTGCGCATAGGCGAGCGTCAAGCCGGATAGTCCGGCGCCCAGACCCGCGCCCCCCATCAGGTAACCCAGCCCGGAAGCTCCCACCCCGAGCAGATCCCGGGCAAACACAGGCATCAATATAATGAAAGGAAGCCCGAAGATGCTCAGGAAAGCCGGAATGGAGAGCAACAGGAGAACGATGCGGCGCTGCCCGACAAACCGGAATCCTTCGACCACGGCGTCCCACACGGACGTATCCGGCAGGTGCGTGTAGCGCCGCGGGCGTATGACCAGGAGCACTACGATCAGTCCCACGAAACTTCCCGCGTTGAGATAGAAGCAGGCCGCCGCCCCCAATCCTCCCAGAGCCAGACCGGCCAGCGTCGGACCCAATGCCCGCGCCACGTTGAACTGAACCGAGCTGAGGGCGACCGCGTTAAGCAGATCTTTCTTCTCCACCAAATCGGGAAACAGCGCCTGGTAGGCGGGGTAGTTGATGGCGACGGCCAGCCCCGTGAGGAACGCGATCAGCAGAATGGAAGCGACCGTAATGCGGTCGGACCAAGTCAGGGTCCCCAACAGCAGGGCGAGCAGGAACATGCTGAGCTGCATACCCAACATCAACCGTCGCCGGTCCAAGCGGTCCGCAATCGCACCTCCCACCACGGAAAACAGAAGGCTCGGGGCCGCCGTAACACACCCGTTGATCCCCAGCAGCCAGGGCGAGTTGGTCATCTCCAGGATCAGCCAGCCCAGCGCCACGGTCTGCAACCAGGTCCCGGCATTGGAAAAGAAGTTGGCGAACCAAAATAGACTGAAATCGCGGTGCCGGAGAGAACGGAATACCCGGGCCATTCCGCGAAATTGGGTTCCTTGCGCCTCGGGGTCCTCCTCGGTCGATGGCAAGGCTCTTGCAAGGACTTGGGGGGATGTTTCCCGGGATTGCGAAGCCGGCTCGGGCAACGTCCGGTCCTGGCTGGTAAATTTTTTCATGTCTTCGGGGCAACCTTTCGGGGCCGGAGAGCGTATAAGTTCTTAGAATAGCAAAATGGGGAGGAAGGGATACATGAGACGAGGCAAAAAAGTTTTCTTGGCAAGTCTGGTATTTACGGCCATCTCTTTGGGATGGCTGCGAGCCGAGGACAGGCCCGAAGAGGACATCCGGATCCAACAACAACTTCTTGAACGTCTTGAAAGCCTGGCGGTTCCCCAGGGCATGGACTTCGAAGAGGAGCTGGAAGCCATGCCCGGTGCAGGTGCCATGTTGTTTGGCGACGGTATCGCGTTCCGCGGGGGTCGTTGGCGTGGGGGCCTCGGTGGAGGGGGCATGGCCATGCTTTTCGGGAGCCGGCGGTTCAAAGAGGAGCTCGGGTTGAGCGAGGAGCAAGCCGAAAAATTGCACGATTTGACCGTTGAGAATCGTAAATCGATCATACGCGGCAGAGCGGATTTGCGGATACACTTCATCGAGCTTAGGGAAATGCTGCGAGAGGACAGTCCTCCCAAGGCTCAGGTGGATAAGAAGGTTCAACAGATCGCCCAATTGCGGGGCGACCTCATGAAGGTTCGGGTCAATGGACTTCTTTCCGCAAAATCCATCCTCACGCTGGAGCAGCAGAAGAAGATTTACGAACTCCACTCGGAACGCAGGGGAGCCCGGTTCATGCGTCGAGGGAAGGATTTTCACTTCGACCGTGGCCCGAGGGGTCGCAGGGGCCACCGGTTCGGTGGACGTCATCGCCGCCCCCGCGCTCCTGCCAAGCCGGAGTCTCCGCAAGGGAAGTTTTAAGGGTTTCACCCCCGCGCGAGCTCCGTGCTAACATCCCTGGATGTGCCCGGCGGTGGACCTGGAGTTTCCGCCCCAGTTTTGCCGCCGGGGGCCATCCGAGAGGCGAATCCGTGCTCTATGTCCATTGCAAAAGTTGTGGCCGCGCCTTTAGGACCCAGCTCCAGGTTGACCCTTCCGAATTGCTTCGCGACCAGCCATTCAACAGCATGGAGGCGTGTCCGCATTGCAAGGCTATGAAGTTTTACGTCCGGGACGATTTTCGGGCGGCGGAGGATTCCTCATCGAATGACCCCAGCCGGACCGAGCCGGAAGGGTTGGAAACCACCTCCTGATTTTTTATTTCCCATACAATTAGGCGCGGGTTTTATCGAGGTGCCAGTGCGACTCCAGCGGAGTCGGGTGTTTACCCCTGCGCACAGGCGGGGTAGGATGGTAACCGGTAGTTGCGGAGGCCGTCTCTCCATTCGGAGCAAGAATCAGACGAAGCCGCGGGTAGCGGATCGAGAGTCGGGAGACAGCCACCGACGTATCCGTGGTGAACGGGGTTCACCGCCAACCGGGGACTCTGCCCTTGATCTCGAGGTATCCAATCATGGAGTACGACGGGTGAGCCTACCGAAGCGACAGGAAACCAGAAGCCGGAAGGTCGAGACCCTGCCGGTGGCCTCCCGGTGGAGCACGGAGGCCATTCAGGTGAAAGGGGCACGAGTTCACAATCTGAAAGGCATCGATTGTGAAATTCCCCATAATCAAATGACCGTCGTGACCGGGGTCTCTGGCTCGGGAAAATCCAGCCTGGTATTCGATACGATTTACGCCGAAGGCCAGCGTCGCTACATCGAATCCCTCTCCGCCTATGCCCGCCAGTTTCTGGAGCGAATCGAGAAGCCGGATGTTGACGAAGTATCCGGCATTGCGCCGCCGGTGGCCATCCGGCAAAAGAACACCACGCGGACTCCCCGTTCCACGGTGGCCACTGCGACCGAAATCTATGACTACCTCCGGCTCCTCTATGCGCGGGTCGGCACGGTTTTCTGCCGGCAATGCCGTCGGCCCGTGGGCACCGACAACGTGGATGAGGTGGCCGACCGGGTCCTGGAGTTGGAAGAGGGCACGCGGATCTACCTGCTGTTCGAAGTTTCGCTCGATGGCGCCTCGGCTGCGAATGCGACTCCCGCCTCCAGGCGTCGGAAAGGACCCGCACCGAAAGGGTCCTCTCCGCGCTTGCGGGGGACCGAGTCGCGAGGGAAGAATCAAGCGGTAGCCCGGCGTCTGTTGGAATTGCGAAAGAAGGGCTTCGACCGTGTCTATCAGGATGGCCGAATCCTGGCAGGCGAGTCCTTGCACGAGGCGGAATTCACGCGGCCTTTCTACGTGGTGGTGGACAGGTTGGTGATGGGTTCCGGCATCCGGCAGCGACTGATCGATTCGGTGGAGCTGGCCTACCGGGAGACCGGTGAGGTGGTGATTGAGATTTTTCCTTCGGCCGGCGGCGCTCCCGAGAGGTGGGTATTCAACGAGCGCTTCGAGTGTAAGTCTTGCAAGATCGCGTATGAAGAGCCTGAACCGCGCCTGTTTTCCTTCAATAATCCTTTCGGGGCTTGCCCTCGGTGTCAGGGCTTTGGAAATACTCTTGACTATGATTGGGACCGCGTCATTCCGGAGAAGAGCCGAACCCTGGCAGAAGGAGCCGTGGAGCCCTGGACGAAACCGCGCTATCGGGCTCTGCTTTACCACATGAAGCGCCATGCGCGGCCTAAGGGGATTCCCCTCGATGTTCCCTTCCATCGTCTTACGGCGGCTCAGAAGAAATGGGTCCTCGAAGGCGATCAGGATTTCCGTGGCGTCCGAGGATTCTTCCACCGCCAGGAACAGAAGAAATACAAGCTCCACGTCCGCGTGTTCCTGAGCCGCTACCGGGGGTATGCTCTTTGTCCGCTGTGCCAGGGCGCCCGTTTGCGGTCCGAAGCCCTCCAGGTGCGAATCCGGGAAAAGTCCATCGCGGATGTTTGCCGTCTTACCATCGCGGGGGCGTATCGTCTGTTCGCCAACCTGGAATTGAATCCCTTTCAAATGCGGCTGGCGGAGAAGATTTTGCAGGAGGTCCGCTCGCGCTTGCAATTCCTCTGCCAAGTCGGCCTGGAGTACCTGACGCTGGATCGGTTGGCCTCTACGCTTTCCGGCGGAGAGTCGCAGCGGATTCAACTGGCGAGCTCCCTGGGAGCGACCCTGGTAGGCACCCTGTACGTTCTCGACGAGCCTTCGATTGGGTTGCACGCGCGGGACACCGCGCGGCTGATTGCCATTCTGCGGAACCTGCGGGATCTGGGAAACACCATCCTGGTGGTCGAACACGATCCGGAGGTGATCCGGTCCGCCGACCGAATCCTGGACATGGGACCGGGAGCGGGCGAGCAGGGAGGGCACCTCGTCTCCCAGGGAGAGTACGGCGCCCTCCTCCGGGACCATCGTTCGCTTACCGGACGTTATCTGCGCGGGGAGCTGCGCATTCCGGTTCCCGAGAAGCGGCGAGTCCCCGGCCCGGAGGCTCTCAGGATTTTCGGCGCCCGGCAGCATAACCTGAAAGGTCTTGACGTGAAGGTTCCCTTGGGTCTGATGACCTGTGTCACGGGGGTTTCAGGGTCGGGTAAATCCACTCTGGTTCACGACGTGCTCCATAACGCACTGATGGCGAAGCGGGGAAGAAGGGTCCCCTCGCCCGAATTCGACCGGCTGAGCGGGGACGACTCCATCGGAGAAGTCATTCTGGTCGATCAGTCACCCTTGGGAAGAACGCCCCGTTCCAATCCGGTCACCTATCTGAAGGCTTTCGATGGGATCCGGGAAACCTTCGCCCGGGAGCGCGAGTCACGCCGCCGCGGCTACACGCCGGGCACCTTCTCCTTCAACATTACCGGCGGAAGGTGCGAGACCTGCCAGGGTGGGGGGACGGTGACGGTCGAGATGCAGTTCCTTGCCGATGTGGAATTGGTCTGCGAAGAGTGCCGGGGACGCCGCTATAAACCTGCCGTGTTGGAGATTCGTTATAGAGGCAAAAACATTTATGACGTGCTTCAGTTGACGGTCAAAGAGGCGCTGGCCTTGTTTGCGGGCAACCCGCGGATTCAGGGAAAACTCCGCATACTCAACGAAATCGGCCTGGGCTACCTGCGGTTGGGCCAGTCAGCCACCACGCTCTCGGGCGGGGAGGCTCAGCGCGTCCGGCTCGGGGCCTACCTGGCTCAGCAGACCCAAGGCCGGGCGCTGTTCCTTTTCGATGAACCCACCACGGGCCTCCACTTCGATGACATTCACAAACTCCTGCGAGCCTTTCGCAAATTAACCGACGCGGGACACACGGTCCTGATCATCGAGCACAATCTGGATGTTATCAAGACGGCGGATTGGATCCTTGATCTGGGCCCGGAGGGGGGCGACGCCGGAGGATACCTGATTGCCGAGGGCACCCCGGAACAGATTGTGAAGAATGGGGAATCCATGACGGGAAAAGTGCTGGCGAGATATTTGTCGAATAACCCGGCCGAATGGGACTCCGCCAACAGAACCGATAGGCTCCCGCGCAGCGGACTTTCTCCGGCTTGATTCTATGCGTTGCAGTAAGATGGCGAAGAACTGCAGAGTCTTTCCGTTGGCTCTTCTCGTAGCGGCATGCTGTCTGCCGGGGCGGGGCCTCACCCCTCCCCACGAAGCTGACGAGCAACCGGCTTCTTCCGTCTCCCAGGCTTCGGGTGCAGACGCCGCAGAGGAATCTCTCGCGATTCCTGAATGGCTCCGTGCGGCCGAAGATGCGATGGCCCGGGAGGACTTTGCAACCGCTGCCGGAAGCCTGGAGAAGGTTCTCTCCATCGACACGCAGCATCTGGGAGCGCGCTTTAACTTGGCTTATTGCTATACGCGGCTGGAGCGACGAACAGAGGCCGTAGAAGCCTACAAGAAGACACTCGAGTTGGATCCAAAATTATTCGCGGCGCATCTGAATCTGGGCGTGCTGTTGTGGGAGGAAAAACAGACGGAAGACGCGGTGAAACACTTGGCGGAGGCTGTCGGCCTGAACGCGGATCACGGGGGCGCCCATTTTTATTACGGCCAAGCCCTGGCCGCAGCCCGAAGGGACCAGGAGGCGGAGAAAGAGTTCCTGCAAAGCTTGGTGCTCGAACCCATGCGGGTTGAGGCGCGACTGGAGTTGGGCCGAGTCTATTTGGCCCGGAAAGAATTTTCCAAAGCGGAGGCCGCCTTTCGGGAGGTTCTGGAGATCGACAAAGAGAGGGCCGAAGCTCATGCTGAGCTCGGCGCCCTCTCCGAGGCGCAACAGGATTGGGTGCGAGCAGAAGTCCACTACCGAAAATACCTCGCAACCCGGCCTGACGATCTGCGTATCCGGGCACGCTTGGGTGGTGTTTATCTGGAGCTGGAGAATCCCCAAAGGGCCATTCAGGAACTCGAAAATGTGTACCGGGTGGAGCCCGCCCATGACCGGGTAGCCCGAGCACTGGGGGAAGCCTACGCGCGATGGCAGAAATTCGCCGCGTCTGCACGCTATTACCGCCAAGCTGTAGAAAAAAACCCGCATGATGCCGACCTGCGTGACGCGCTGGGACTCTCCTTGCTCAGGAGCGATCAATACACCCAGGCGGAAGAACAGCTTCGCCGAGCCTTATCCCTCCAGCCGGGACATCCGTTGGCACAAGAGCACCTGGCGTTGGCGGTTTACTTGCAGCTCCGGTACGCGAAGGCCATCCCACTGCTGCTTCGGGCAGTGGACACCCCGTCGCCGTCCCCCTTGTTGGTGTACTTTCTGGGAAATTGTTATGATCACTTGGAGAACGTACCCGCGGCCGTCGCATCCTATCAGAGGTTCCTACGGCTGGACGGCGGACACAATCCAAACCGGCAATGGCAGGCCCAACAACGTTTGAAGGTATTGTTGAAAGAGTTGAAAAAGTCAAGAAGATGATGGGAGTCGGGGTCCGGCTTTGATGTTTCTACGAATGGGAAAATTCCTAGCGGCTTTCCTGCTGATCCTGGGAGGGGGCGGAAAGGTCTTGCCAAGTTACCCTCTGTTGCCTCTGAAAGAGTCGGAAGCAAAGCTCGAAAAGAGGATTCGCATCGAGGTCCGGCCCATACGAAAGGCTCGGCTGCAGATCAAGCTCGCCCGGCTTCAACTGCGCAAGTCAGCAAAATCCTATGGCGAACTGCGCATGAAGGGGGGAAGAAAGTATCTGAAGGATTACATTGAGATCGTCGAGCTTGCCTATGGAACCCTCCAGAAGTCGGGCCGCGATCCCACCCGTAACCCGCAAGGCTTCAAGGACTTGGAGATCGCCCTCCGGCAACACATCCGGGTCATGGAAGACCTCAAGCGAAGGGTCCCTTACGACGAACGACAAGGGGTGCAAGCCGCCATCGACCGCGTGGATGAAATTCGGGAGCAAGTCCTGGAATCGATGTTCGCCACCGAGGAGATTTATTTCGATAGGGGGAGGGAGGTTCCTCCGGAGCCGGGCGGGGCGGATTTTCCCGTTAGCCAAGTTGCCGCCGTTTTGATCTCATCACCCGGTACGGATCGCGATTCGGCCTTGAGCAGAGGGCTGAAAAAGTGGCCCCCGGTTAGGACGCCCCGGTTCGCCCAGCTTGACCCGGCGGAGCTGGGGAAAGCGGAGGTGGACCGGATTCGGGACGCCCCAGAACCGGACGAACGGATTCAGGTTTATCTGCAGCTCGCGGCAGATCGCCTGGATAAGTTTGAAGAGTTCCGGGCTGAGACCGGCCGGCGGATGCCGGGCAAGGGGTATTATCTCGATTCTCTGCTGGAAACCTACAATGCCGTTTATGACGAGTTGAAGGCATGGATTGAGTACCAATACGACAAGAACCGCGACATGCGGAGTGGGCTCCGCTCCCTGCTGAAAAAAGGGCCCGTGCATCTGGAACGCTTGCGCCGGGCCCAAAGGAACCGCGATCCATTCACCATCGATTTTACCGAAACCCTCCAGTACGCAATCGACAACGTGGAAGACACGTTGCAGGGCGGCACCCAAGCGCTTCGCGTGCAGGAGGAGCGGTTCAAGGATTCGGATGAGAACGCGAAAGGGAAAAAGAAACGCGGTAAGCGCAAGAAGAAGGATAAGCGCCGTGAGTAGTCTCCAGGAGCGTCGGAAAGACTAAATGGCACTATCTTCGGCCTCGCCTTCACCCCGAGGACTTTCTATTCAAAAACCGCCAACCTCCGCCAAGCTTTTCCAGAGGACCTTTCATCGTCTGAGGCTGCCGGGTCCCGCCCCCCGCTTTGAGGTGGAGTATTACCCTTTTACGGGAATTCGGCACACAGTACGGCTGAGAAGGGATCGGGTCCTGGTGCGAATTTCCGATATTCTGAAGGGTGCGTCTCCCATCGTGCTGGAAGCACTGGCGGAAATGCTGGTCTGCGGACTGTTCGGCCGGCGGACCTCCGAGGAGGCGCGCGAGTGCTATCAGGAGTTTGTTTCCCGCCCTCGAGTCCAGCGTCGCGCCCAACGCGCCCGACAGAAACGCGGCACCAAGAAAATCGCCTCCCCCCGAGGACACGCCTACGATCTACAAGCCATCTACCGGCGGCTCAACCGACGTTTCTTCGCCACCCGATTTTCGGGGGTGAAAATCGGGTGGAGTATGCGGCAATCGCGGCAGGTATTGGGACATTTTGATCCCGCACACCGCGCCATCGTCATCACGCGTGCCCTCGACCACCCGGAGACCCCGCAGTTTGCATTGGAATACCTGGTTTATCACGAAATGCTTCACTTGAAGTTCCCCCCCCAGCAGGGCTCCGGGCGACGCTCGTTTCATTCGCGCCAGTTCCGCCAGGAGGAGAAAAAATTCCCTCGCTTCGCAGAGGCGCGGCGCACGCTTGGTTTGCTGTGCTCAACCCAACGCCCATCCCACACTCGGGTCTCCCCAAGTCCTCTTCCCTAGTGGAATCGTTCCCAAGGCTTTCCTGTTTTCGGGGGCCGGCATTTTCGCCCTTGTTTGACATTTGGGGGGCCCTCGGCTAATCTCGAATCAGAGTTTTAGCCGGGTGCTGAGAAAGTAGTCCCCTGGTCATTCCGAGCGGAGCGGCGGTCCTCGGAAGGACGCGCGGCATTGTTTTTGAGCACCCCGATAGGGATTCGCCGGCGAGAAAACCCACGATTCCTATCGGCACGACGGCCTCGGGTAGAGACCCATGCGACACGTCTATCTCGACAATAACGCTACCGCTCCCATGGTCCCCGAGGTCTTTACGGCCATGAAGCCTTGGCTGACCCAGGAGTTCGGGAATGCCTCCTCGATCCACTGGTTTGGCCAAAGGGCGAAGGCGGCCATGGAGGCGGCCCGGGAACAAGTTGCCCGGCTCTTGGGAGCACGGTCCGGCGAAATCGTCTTCACTTCGGGCGGTACCGAGGCCGACAATATGGCCATTTTCGGGGTGGTGGGAGCGGCGCGGCAGGCTAAAAAGCATGTCGTTACCAGTTCCATCGAGCATCATGCCGTATTGAATGCCTGTAAGGCCTTGGAGCACCGGGGCGTCCAGGTGACTTACGTGCGGGTGGGAGCAGACGGGGTGGTCGATCCGGAACGAGTGACGCGGGCGATCCGTCCGGAGACCGTCCTGATCTCTATCATGCACGCCAATAACGAGTTGGGCACCCTCCAACCGATTCAGGAAATCGGCCGGATCGCTTCCGAGCACGACGTCTATTTCCACTGCGATGCGGTGCAATCGGTGGGAAAGATACCCGTAAACGTGGACCAGCTCGGCGTGGACCTGCTTTCCCTTTCGGCGCACAAGATCCACGGCCCCCAGGGAGTCGGGGCGCTCTACCTCCGTAAGGGACGCCGCCTCCGAGCGCTTCTTTACGGCGGTCACCACGAGCGCGATCGGCGGGCGGGTACGGAAAATATTGCGGGAATCGTCGGATTGGGAAAGGCGGCCGAGATGGCTGCCTTGTCCGGCCCGGAGGAGATCCGGCGTCTGGGTCAGCTTCGGGATCGGTTGGAGTCGGGAATCCTGGGCAAGGTCTCCTCGGTCGAAGTGAATGGCGATCCGACCCATCGGGTGCCCTCTACGACGAATCTACAGTTCGACTCTGTCGAAGGAGAGGGATTCGTGATCGCCATGGACTTGAGGGGAGTCGCCTGCTCGACGGGAGCCGCCTGCTCTTCCGGATCTCTGGAGCCCTCTCATGTGATGTCAGCCATCGGGAAAACGGCCGACCAAGCCCGGTCCAGTATTCGGTTCAGCCTGGGACGCTTCAACACCCGCGAAGACATGGAATACACTCTCGATGTGCTTCCGGGAATTGTGGAACGACTCCGATCCCTCTCACCACGTTATACGAAACCCGTAGCCGTCTAGGAAGGACCCTCGGTGGGCGCCCCGAACCCAGGTCAGGGGACTTGGCCTCGCTGCTAGGCTGATCTCGACAAGAAACCATGGAATATCCAAGCCGTATGCTTCAACCCGTAAATCCTATGGCCGGCAAGTCAACCATAGCCGTTGCGATGAGCGGCGGCGTGGACAGTTCCACCGTGGCAGCCATGTTGGCCGCCGAGCACCCCATCGTAGGGCTCACCATGCAGCTTTGGGATCAGCGCCGGCCGGCTTCGGGCTCGGGAGCCGGTGAGGCCGCAGGGGGGCGCTGCTGTTCTCTGAATGACGTGTACGACGCCCGTCGCGTGGCGGAGTTCCTGGGCATTCCGTATTATGTGGTGAATTTTGAGCGGCGGTTCGAAACCGATGTGGTTCGCCCGTTCGTGGAGCGGTATCTGGCCGGGGAGACCCCGATCCCTTGCAGCCTTTGCAATACGGAGATCAAGTTTGATCAACTCATCACCACGGCCCTCGGTATCGGTACGGAGCGAGTCGCCACGGGCCACTATGCGCGCGTTCAGTATGATTCGGCGGCCCGGCGGTATCGTTTATTTCGGGCTTTGGATGAGTCGAAAGACCAGTCTTACTTTCTCTTCGGACTGACTCAGGAACAGCTCGCCCGCAGCCTGTTTCCTCTCGGTGAAATGACCAAGGGACAAGTTCGGGCCTTAGCCGCGAGTCGGCGACTGCCGGTAGCCAGGAAGGCCGAAAGCCAGGAGATCTGCTTTGTCCCCTCGGGGAACTACGTGCAATTTATTGAATCCTATCTCGCCGAGAAGGAGCAAAAAGTAGGGGGAAAGGGCCCAATCGTCGCGCGGAATGGGGAAGTCGTGGGGGAACATCAGGGCATTCATCGCTACACGGTAGGGCAGCGAAAGGGGCTCGGGTTGGCGGTGGGTCATCCCTTGTATGTGCTTGCCATCGACGCCGCGCGCAATTCCGTCGTTGTCGGTGAGCAGGAGGAACTTTATCACCGCCGCTTGCTGGCGCGGGAAGTGAACTGGATGATCCCTGAGCCTCCCGAAGCCGGAATAGAAGTTTCCGTCAAGATTCGCCACGCCCATCGGCCGGCTGCCGCCCGAGTGCGCCCTCGGGAAGACGGTTCTGCGGACGTCGAATTCGCGGAGCCTCAGCGGGCGATCACACCCGGCCAAGCGGTGGTCTTCTATCGTGAGCAGGAGGTTTTGGGCGGTGGCTGGGTCGCGAAGGTCCTGCCCCACCAGGGCCGACCTCTAAGGTAGGTTCGGCACCCGGCGGCGTTGTCCCCAAGACAACCGGGAAGTTTTTTTCGTCCTGGAAGAGGACTCGGTTTCCCATTGTCGGAGTACACGGGCGGTGTTGGGTGCCCGTCGGCGCAGCGCGGGTTCGCGGGACAGGGCACGCTCCAGGGCGACCAAGTCCGACGGGCGGTCGATGTCCGGCCAGGGCTCCAGCAGCGAGCAGGAAAAGCCACAATCCAGCAGATTCTTGAGCGTGTCTTGACGGGCGTGGCGAGTGCCCCAACGGATGCCCCCAAACAGAGCCGCCGAGCTCCGCCGCAGCCCGATCAGGTAATAGCCACCGTCAGGACAAGGCCCCAGAACCGAATCACATACCTTCAATTCCCTCAGAGCTTGACGAACGTAACGATCGGGAAGCGTTGGCGAGTCTGTTCCCAGTAGCACCACGCGAGAGTGTTTCCGTAACAGCTTGGGGAAGGCATGTGCCAGCCGGTCCCCCAGGCCGCCTCCGCGCTGTTGCTCGACCCCGGTTCCCTGCGGCAGCGTCAATTCGTCCCTGAATCCTGTTCTTTCCCGAGAGGAACCGGCTAGGAAAAGATAGCGGGCACCTTGCAAGCGGCCGAGCAGCAGAAGGGTGTCCTGCACGAAGGATCGATAGAAAGTGCAAGCCCACTCATCTCCAAGGGTCTTGCCCAGGCGGGTTTTGACCCGCCCGGACTGGGGGACTTTCGCAAACAGCGCAATGGCCTCAGGCGTGCTTGGAGAAGGCGAGCGCTGGTTCCCTTTTCGGGCACTTGATGACAAAGGGTTAAGTAGAGCCTCAACCGCCGGACCGCGGAGTACCGGTTTCAGCTTGCCGCCGGCGGCAAGAGTGTTTCGGAGCCTGGGTTAGACAAAGAGCTGCTCTTCGCTGGCAGGTTCGGCGCGGTGGCGCTGACCGCGGTGAGCGCAGAAGAATTCCAGCCCGGACCGCACGCCTCGGATCAACGCCGACGCTTCTTGAATCGGCGCCAGAACGTTGCGTTGGACGACACGAGTGGTCTCCTCGATTCTGCCGACCGTATCCTGGATTAGGTGGTCCATCCGAAGTACCTGGAGACGTGCCCGGTCGCTGACCTCGGAGGCAAGGCTGTCCAGGTGTCCGGCCCGGTCCCGAGTTAGCTCGGTCAGCGTCACCAGGTTCGATCCGACCTTGTCGATATTCGTGCGTGCGCCCTCCAGGATTTCGGCCAGGTTGGAAGCAATGGGGTCGATCTTCACCTTGACGTCGGCGCGAACCCGTTCCACCTGCCGGGACAGGCGGTCTACGGAGAGGTAAATTCCCACCAACATAGCAACCTGTCCGATCACCGCAAGGCTGACGACAATAATGAATATTTTCAGAAGGGTGTCTAAATCCATGGCAAGGCCTCCGTTTCAACTTTGAGAGAATCTAAATCGATCAGTTTGCCTTGGTCTTCTCCTTGCGATAGGCTCCCTTGCCGGCCTGGAGTGCTGCTGACAGTTCCTCCTTTTGTTTGGACAAGATTTCTTTCCCTTTGTCAAGGTATTCCTCGGCATCTTTCCGAAAATCACCGGAACGTTGTTTTGCGAAGTCGCGGCCTTCCTCGGCCTTCTTGGCGATCAACTCCCGCGTTTCACTACCGGACCCGGGAGCGAAAATCAGAGCGAGGAAAGCTCCTATGCCCATACCTGCCAGAAAGTAGCTGAATCTTGATCCACCGTTATCGCTCATGGTCTTAACCTCCCTAAATGGGCAAACCTCATTTCCTAGTATTATTTTAGCGATAGAATGCAGAGACCGCAAGGGAATCTTGCGCGCAATTGTAAATATTTTATTAATAGTCCGTCTGGACGGACTATTAATTATCGGAATTTCCTAGATTAAGGTACAGACAATAGGCTACTAACTGCTCGACAATCTGGGACTATGAGAGTATCCCTTGTTCACGCAGTTTGGCAACCAGGTATTGCTGTTCTCGGTCTCCCTTCAGGCTATTGCAGGCACCACAGAGCAGCTGGAGGTTATCTAGGTGGTCGGTCCCACCGCGCGTTCTCGGAACCACGTGGTCCACCGTGAAGTTGCGGAACGGAAAGGCTACCCTGCACCCCCGGCAGTGTCCTTCCTGCTTTCCAAATAATTGATGCTTGTGCGTCCGGTAGTTCGGCAGCTTTCCTAGATCGGTGCGCTGGGGAACCTCCGAACGGCGGATCGGCTTGAAGTCATGGAAAAGGTCGATTTCCCTGCGGATGCGGACCTGTACGAGTTCGGCGGCCTTCTCCGATATGTCGATGCCCACCCATTGCCGATGCAGGCGTTCGGCGGCCACGCAAGCCGTGGCGCATCCAGCAAAGGGGTCCAGAACTAGGTTGCCTTCGTTGGAGCTGGCCTTGATGATGCGATCTAATAGGGCGAGGGGCTTTTGAGTGGGATAGCCTACTCGTTCTTTGGATGATGGCATGATCGGCTGCATAGGCCACCAATCTTCAGGATGCTTGCCCCTGGGGTTCTGATTGTAGTTGTCATAGGTTCCACTTTCCCGAAACGAACGGGCTTTATACTTTAGGCGTTCAGACGAATCTTCAGAGTACGCTACCCGAACGGCATCCACATTGAAAACAACGTTTTCAGTCTTTGAATATCGGAACAAAATATCGTGCTTGCGGGCAAAGTCATACTTGGGCACCCCCCCCCCCTCGATAGCACCACACGATCTCATTTCTGAAGTTTCCCGCCCCAAATATCGCATCCATGAGTGATTTGAGGTAATGGCTGGCGGTCGGATCGCAGTGCAAATACAAGCTCCCCGTTTCCTTCAAAATCCTTCGCATTTCCAGGAGCCGGACGGCCATCATAATGAGGTAGGACTTCATGCCCTTGCCATGCGAGTGACCGGCAGCGTCGATGATCGAGTACAAGGCTGGTTGCCGGTCCGCGATCTCGCCATGCCAGGCGTTGTCCACGTCGCTCAAGGTCCAGGTATCCTTGAAGGCGGCTCCGGCTGCCTGAGAGCCAATAGGCGCGCTGTACGTGCGATTGCTGTTGAAGGGAGGGTCCAGGTAAATAAGGTCAACGCTCTCGGAGTTCATGCCGCGCATTATGTCCAGGTTGTCGCCTGTCCACATGGTGCGATTGTTCCAGTTTTGAGGCATCTCTACCCATCCTCATTGAACGGAAGGTCGAGGGTTGTGTGAATCTTGGGAAATACACGTTGAATCCTTCGCTTAAATTCTCCCCATCCGCCCTTGGATTGAACTACTGACTTCATAAGTGCAATAACTCCGTAAAGGTGCTTCTGAAGGGAAGGATGACCAATGTCATGTGTCAGCCATTGATGGTGTCTTGCCCGCCGCGTTCCTTGGGGGGTTTGAGGATTTAATTTCTCAAGCTCTTCGCGCACTCCTGGGGCAAGGCGATCCCACACAATATCATTCGTATAATGAGCTACTACTTGAGGTCGGTTAACTCTCATTCCCTGCCATTGCCATCCACGAAGCCTAAATATCTCCTTATAGAAATCATCTGGAAATCGCTTCGCCCATTTTGCACGCTCTGCCAGAAGATACTTATCGAGTATCTTCTGGAGTATCTGTCGGTCACGCAGATCCTGGTATCCAGTTGCTTCGTCAACAAGAGCGATGATGCCGACGTGCGCAAATCCTTGCATAATAATCCAGCAACGTTCGGCTGCTTTCATATGTTGCGGTCGCAGTTTTCCTTTATTCTTGGCTTCAATAACGGCTGCACAGATTTTAGGAAGAATGGTAGCTGGATAGCCGTAAGCATTCCCTCCTCCAACTGGATTCTTGAATGGGATGGGTGATTTCAAAGCCGGCACTAAATCATCGGAAACAAAAGGGTTTATTGCTTTAGAGGCCATGAAATGAGGCATTCTAAAGCCGGCCTTTGGGTTGAGTCCGATCCCCTCGCTTACTCCACGCTGACTCAGTACACGGGTTTCATCTTCCAGTACGTAGCAGGGTATCTCGATGTTCCCGATCACAAGTGGCCGGTCCGGTGCTCCGGCGATCACCTTCAAAGGCTGTTCCTTGGATTCCTTCATTATTCAACTCCAAGTCCGAGATTGATCGTCATATCAAAGGCGGATTCCGGCTTCTCGTGCCGCAGGTTGTAGCGGTAGCAAAACTCGTCGATGTAGCGTTGCAGGTGGTGTCGGCTCACACTGTGGAACTGGCCGAACATCCCGCGCTTGAGAAGGGCCCAAAATCCCTCGATGGTGTTCGTATGGATGGGGCCGTCGGCGTAGGTCCGGCTGTGATTGATGACGGCGTGGGGCAGTACCCGCTCCATGCCGCGGTAGCCAGTGTACTCATCGGTAATCAGCATGGCGTCCTTGGCGTCGATTTTCTCTCGCACGAAGGACCGCAGGTTGCGGCCTTTGAGCTTGCCCTTCATAACGCTTCTAGCAGTCACTCGGCCCTCACGCTCCACGGCTCCGATCACTGTGGCCTTGTCGGTTCCCCGGCCCCGCTTGGAAGTATGATCCCCGCTACCTTTCCGTGGCTTTCCCCCGATATAGGTCTCATCCATTTCGACAATGCCGGTGAGTAGGTTGCGTTGTTCGGCCTGCGTCATGGCCTTCCGAATCTGCATGGCAATCCGCCAGGCGGTGTTCTTGTTCACCTTGAGGTCGCGGGAGAGTTGGAGAGCCGATACGCTTTTCTTGGCGTTCAGAATCAGGATGACGGCCAGAAACCATTTCTGAATCGGCAGGTGAGTATGGTGGAAGATGGTGCGCACGGTAACGCTGAACGAGGTGTGGCACTCATAGCAATGATGGCGAAGCTGCATCCTGGTCGTGCGGGTTGACGTGCAGTAGGGGCAACGTGGGGTGCCGTTCCAGCGGGCTTTCTCAAGGTGGGAGATGCAGTCTTTTTGAGTGGGGAACCGTTGGAAAATCTGTATAATGTCCATGGCAACCGTCCTTTCCGTGGGGTCTGTTTCAATCGCAGAAACATTTTCTCACGGATTAGGGCGGTTGTCAATACCTTAATCTAGGAAATTCCGAATTATTATTTGCAGTATCTTGAACTGGCGCTCGGTTATGGCTCGTTTTCGTGGTGAGACAAGCCTCTCCGAAAAATAATTCATGGTGTCTCTGAAAAGAAGTTTCTGCGTCTGCTTCCTTATTTGATCCATCAATCTCTCGATCTGGATCTTGATGCCCTCCAACCCAAGCAAAAAATAAGGAAGTTAGATCGTAATCTTCTGACCTTACCTGACGCAACGTCGCCAGATACTTCGGTTTCTCCTCATAATAGTAATTTGACATTGCAATGAAACAGGTATCTCTCAAACCTGCTCGTCCTAGCATCAATGCCTCCAGTGCTCTAGCCGTTCTACCATTCCCGTCGAGAAACGGATGCATTGCGGCGAAATGATAATGTGCCGCCAAAGCCTGGATCAAGATATCGTGCCCCCTGAACGACGTATCGAGTTCCTTCACAAATAAACTGAAAACTCGGTCACAATCGTCACCACCTTTTACCCCGCGATGCTTGGGCTTGCCAAAGTTCACATTTTGATCGTCTTTTCTGAGCTGGCCCGGGGGGCAGTGGTCATCGTCGCACCCCGTCACGATGTGACGATGTATCTCCCGAATCAACTCTTGGTCGATTGGCCTGTCATCCTCCAATTTTGCAATCCATTCGTAGGCTTCCAGAGCTGACCTGACCTGTTTTTGGGATCTCGTTCTGAGTTTCCCAACGTCGCCGGAAATCGCAGCGTCGAGTTCGTGCTCTGTAAAGTCGGCACCCTCTATTTGCGAAGTGCCCGCTACTTCCCGCTTCAATTCCATTTTCTGGAGGTTCTCAACCCAACCTCTCTGGTAAGGAATGCCGTGCAGACTCTTAATTGCTGCCTTGGCTTCCACAAGGGAATTGGCGGGCCTGGGTGTTCCTGGTAGCGCTCGTTCAGAAGGGCCTGTTGGGCGGTCTCGGCTTGGTGTTCCGCCACCTTGCCAACGCCGGCGCGGGCCGCTGCTTGTGAGCCGCGAGGTGGTAGTAAATTTGATCGGTACCGTGACCACGGCCTGCGAACTGGACGAGAACGGCTACGCGACCGATCGGAAGGCGACGGACGAGCAACTCGAGAGCCTGTCCATCCAGCGGGACGAATTCCCTGGAGAGTGGAATTACACCTTCGCGCTGAGACTGGAAAATGACCAGGTTATTTTGGCGAGAGTCCAAGTCCGACAGACTGCTGGGCCGCAACATCGAGTAGCCGAGCCGCCTCGAAGGCGGCGACAGGGCGCGCGGCAAATACTCGGGAAGGGGGAGCCAGCGATTCCCCAAGGATGCGCCGGATAGATGATCGAGTCTGACCTCGGAGTCCCTGCATGTCGATCGTGACGTGCCAGTGGCTGCTGTGCGGTATAACAAGCCGCGCGGGCGAGCGGCACATCAAGACGCCGTGGTAGTGGTGCCGCCGACCTGAGCGATAGCTATGGAAGTTTGAGCTATCGAGCAGGCGTACGTTGGCTGCACTTCCCGAGAGCGTGACCTCGACAACGGTGCCCTTTTGCTGATTTCCGAAGTTGTAGTGAGTGAAGCTCACCAGTGTGCTATTCCTTCAACTGGTCCTTCAAGCTGGCTCTTGTGTTGAGCGCTTCATCCTTGGCACAAGCGATCTCTTGTGGCATTTGGGGTGAGGATCGGAACGGAAAACGCCGATGCCAAGGCGAGTAGGTCGTCGTCGCCGGTCACCAAGGCATCGGCTTGGCCCACCAGCGCAAGTTCGAGGAAAGGCCGGTCAGAGGAATCGCGGCAGTCCGGCACGGCCGGCGGCTTCGACACGATGACCGTTTCGCACCAGGGCAGGTAATCGGCCAACAGGTCTTCTCGCTCGTCGCCGGTCAGGCGGAACTTCGGGTAGGACAGCACTCGGAGTAGTTCCGCCGTCGTATCACGGCTTGCCAGTGGGAGGATAGCTTCCGACTGCCACGCATGGCGCAACCAGGATAACGATCCGGTGGGGAACAGCAGGGCCGACAGCAGCACGTTGGTGTCGAGTACCAGGCGCGACCCGGTCATGTAGCCCGACGAGCCCATGCCACGGCCTCGGCCACATCGGCCTCGGACATGCCGAGTTCAGCCAACTTGGCGCGCACGGTAGCAGCGCGGTTCAGGCGCACGGGCGTCAGCACGATGCGACCATTCTCTTTGGTCACATCGAAATACTCCGAGCCTTGGAAGTCGGCGACCACCGCCTTGGGCAGGGTCAGCTGGTTCTTGGACGTCAGTTTGGCAAGCATAGGACACCCCCTGTGGCTACAGTAAGGAAACAAGGATAATATATTCCCTTTCAATGGTTATTGCAATGACAATCTCGCCCCCGGCGTGTGAAGGATAATGTGCTACCCCTACCACTTGCGCATTGGCTTGCAACCGCCTTGAGCTGTGACATACCTCCTAATCAACCCAAAAAGGGAAATCGGCCTTGACACTGCTTCCGCCGCATTCTCCCGGCCACATTCAACCGGGTCTCTCCTTTGCGTGCCGCGTCAGACAATGGTCTCCGGCAGGGTGAGCCGGATCTTCAGCCGGCAACTCTACCCGGCGCTAGTTCGCGCTCAAAAGCTGCCGATTGCCGTGGAGGAGATCGAGCTATCTTTGTCTACTTCGATCCGGGACACGCTACCGACACGGGGCTGACTCTTAGGGAGCAGCGGACCGAGGCCTCTGGGAAGCTTTGCACAAGAGAGGCCGGCCAGTCCAGGTGGTGGCCGTCACCCGGGAGGACTGGGCTCTGGAGCGAGCTGAGACGGTGCTGCAAAACTGGGCCGGGAGATCCGGCCCTGATACTTGTCCTGATACTTCGGCACCCGACCCTTCGGCGGCCCGGGAAATCGCCAGAACCGAGCAAGCCATCCTGCAAGGCGACCTGATTGTGCTCAATGAGTATGGCGGGCTGCAAGCCGTACTCAAACGGAGCGTCGCGTTGAAGAAGCTCCATCTACAGCGCGTCGACAGGACGATTATCGAAGGCGGCTCCACTTGGCGAGCGGCGCGGTTAATGGGGTCGTATTTCGGGGGTTAAAAGGGCCTTGTCGTGTCGATGTATGGGTGTAAGAAGGTCAGAGGGAGGAACTTACATCACGGGGGCCTGCCGACTTACACACGCGATTTCCCCGATCTTGTTGTGCTGGCTGCGCTTACGGGAATATTCCCGGGCCCGACGTGCTGATCGACAATTTCGGAGGAGGACGGGAGCAACCCCCGATGAAGTGGCGGCAGGAGACTCTCATCCTGGCGGCGAGCTTCAGGCGCACGGCTCGTCCTCGGCGATGCCCGACAGCACGACTGGCGCACGGTCGGGAAATTCGGCGACCAGCGACAGGTTCCCGCCCATTGCCTCTACCGTCTCCCGCAGCGTGGACAGCAGAAGATCACTGCGCTTCTCAAGCCGCGAGACGCCGTCCTGTGTGATTCCAAGACGCTTCGCCATGCGTACCTGCGTGAGCTTGCGGGCCTTGCGAAGCTCGCGTAGCGTCATTTCCTCGGTAATTAGCCCCCCCGCTTGGGCCTCGACCTTCTTGCGCTGAGCGGTGCTCAGCTTCCTGATTTTGTCGTCTACGTTCACAGCCATGATTACTTCCCTTTTCTCTTTCTTCAGACGGGCCAGATGTGCCTCGAAACGGTCATCGGCCTTGCGGATGAGCCCACGGTAGAACCGCTTTTCGTTGCCCCCTGATTTGTCCCCTGCAACGAGCAGGATCGCCTTGCGCTTTGTGTCGAAGGCGAAGGCCACTCTCCATTCGCCGTCAGCCGCACTGAATCTCAACTCCTTCATGTTCGCGTGGCGTGAGTCTTTCAGCGTGTCAACCCGAGGCCACCCCAATTGCGGCCCGAACTGCTGCATAACCCGCGGCGTTCTCTCAGCCGGGGAACGTTGAGCCTTGAAGGGGCTCCCGGGCCATCCAACTTGGCTATTTATGTATATAATTCCCAAACTAATCTACTTATTATAATAAGGTTAAATAAAATTATATGGCGGAGAGGGTGGGATTCGAACCCACGGTCCCCTTTCGAGGACACGGCATTTCCAGTGCCGCCAGTTAAGCCGCTCCTGCACCTCTCCCGACTTTTCCCGTACCTCTGAGGATATTCCCTGATAAGTTACCCAGGCCACGGGCAGGAGTGGATCCTTTCCCGGGCCTCGGTGCCGCTTCCGAGATAACCCCGCCGCGAGGCCGTGATCGCCGGCCATTATAGTATTTCCCGGAATCCGCGACAAAATCCCGGTCCGGCGGAGTTCCGAAGCTCAGGAAAGGGACTTGGTGATGAGGAGGTCGCGAAACTCGATCTTATAGATTTCAATCAGGGTAAAAAGCAGCGCCACCAGCAACGGGCCCAGCACCAGCCCCAGGAACCCGAAAACCCCTATGCCGCCCAGCACACCGAAGAAGATCCAGAGGGTATGAACCTGCGCCTTGCCCTTGATCAGCAGGGGCTTTACAAAGTTGTCGATCGAACTCACGATGCCGCCACAGAGAATCAGCAAGAGGATGGCCTTAAACCAGGCGCCCGATATCGCGTAAAAAATCACGACGGGAAACCATACCAATGCCGTCCCAAAGAGTGGAACCAGCGAGAGAAGCGCCATGACCGCTCCCCACAGCAGCGGCGAAGGTAATCCAAAATAGTAAAAAACCACACCCCCGGCGCAGCCTTGCAACAAGGCCGTCAGGAAGCTTCCCCGGAGCGTGGCTTCTACCACCTCTCTGAATTTTCTCAGAACCTTCTCCTCGTGCTCGGCCGGCAGAGGGCTGAGCTCGCGCAACGCCGAGATCAAAGGTGGGCCACCTACCAGGAAATAATAGAGGGTCAGCAACATGATGCAAAAATGGAGAATGAATTGGGCAAAACGCGAAAACACGGCCGTGCTGCTGGCCACCAGGAATCCGCTGATCTCGCGGGCGGCTCGAATCACCAACTCCCCCAGGTCCGGTTCTTGGATTCCCAGCCGGTCCAGCCGCTTCCGAATCCAAAGGTAAGAAGGCTGTTGTCGGAATGATTCCCACTGTTCCACCTCACCCGACTTGGCCTTCCTCTCCACGACCCGGTAGGCATCCACCGATTGGTCTGCCAGCAAAACCAGCAGGAACAAGATCGGCACGATAATGACGACCGTCAGCAGGAAACAGGTGAGAACACTCCCCAGGCGAGGCCGCCGAATCTTTCGCGCCAACCACCGGTAAAGCGGATAGAAGACCGTGGCAAAAACGCCCGCCCACACCACCGCCGCCAAAAACGGCTGCACCATGCGGTAAACAAAATAGAGAGCCACCAGCAGGCAGAAAATGAAAAAGTATTTTCCGTAAGTTCTATCGGCCATAGTGCTCCACTAAGAACAACGTACCCCTCTTTTTGTCGGAGGCGCTCGAGCTGCCTCGGGTGGCCTGCAACTCGGCCCGACCGGGAGCGTCAATCTAACCTACCAACGAGGACTGGTTGGAGGCAATCTTCTCGGAAAGCTCCCCCAGGAGATTTTGCGCTTCGAGAATCAATTCCACCGCCTCCCGAACCGCACCGGCTCCCCCCGCAGCGCGGGTCACATAATGGACATCCCGTTTCAAGGCCGGGTGACAATTCGCCACCGCTACGGCCAAGCCCACCTGCCTCAGAACGGGCAGGTCCACAATGTCGTCGCCCACAAAACAGACCTGTTCGGGGCTCAGGCGGGAGGCCTGCAAAATTTTCGCGAAGGCGGACCCCTTCGTCCCGGCATTCTGATAAACGTAATGAATGCCCAACTCCTGGGCACGAAATTTCACCACCCGGGACTCGCGACCCGTGATGATGCCCGTCTTCAATCCCGCCAAGTGGAGCAGACGAATGCCGGCGCCGTCGCGGGAATGAAACGTCTTGGTTTCTACCAACGCGCCGCCTTTCCCCGGCAGGTAGTAGATCCGCCCATCGGTCAACACCCCGTCCACATCCATGAGCAGGAGCTTGACTTTTCGGGCTCGTCGAAGAACTCGGGCGGAATATTTTGTTGCCATGCGTCGCAGGTACTCAGGGAGACCAACGTGACCTTAAAGATCGGTCCGTCTCAGAATGGTAACTTTCCCTCGTGGCGTCAACCTTAAAACATTTGGGTGGTCCATAAATCGTGGATATGCACCAGACCCACCACCCGGCCCCGGTCTCCGGTCACCACGAGGGAGGTGATTTTGCGCGCCTCCATAAGGTGGAGAGCCTTGGTGGCGAGCTCGTTGGGTCCCACGGTTACCGGCTGATTGGTCATGGCGTCGGCGGCGGTAAGGTCAAGGGCCCGGTTCCCCTTTTTTTGCAGAAAGCGGCGCAGGTCGCCGTCGGAGATAACCCCCGCCAAGCGGTCACCTTCGTTGACGACGGTCGTGACGCCCAGGCCTTTCTTGCTCATTTCGTAGATCACCTCGGGCATCTTGTCGTAGGGGCGGACGCGGGGAACCTGCTCTGCTTTGTGCATCACCTGCTCGACCCTACGAAGCCGTACACCCAGCTTCCCTCCCGGATGAAGCCGGGCATATTCCTCCTCCTTGAACCCCCTCTTGTCCTGCAAGGCCATGGCCAAAGCATCACCCATGCCCAGCATGGCAGTGGTGGAGGCGGTGGGAGCCAGCCCCAAGGGGCAAGCTTCTTGAGGGATACCCACGTCAACGGCTACGTCACTGGCTTGGGCCAAGGTGGAGCCGGGATTGCCGGTCAGGGAAATCAGAGGAACTCCCAGGCGCTTCACGGTTTCCAGCAGGCGAACGATCTCCTCGGTTTCGCCGCTGTAAGAAAGCGCCACCAGCACGTCGCCGCGTGCCAAGCGGCCCAAATCACCGTGGTAGGCTTCCGCCGGATGTAGGAAATAGGAGGGAGTCCCGGTGCTGGAGAGCGTGGCGGAAATCTTCTGCGCGATCAACCCCGACTTTCCCATCCCAGTGACCACCACCCGACCGGCACAAGAAAACAGAAACTCCAGCGCACGCTCGATTCGTTCGTCAATCCGGCTGACCAACCGAGCCAGCGCGTCGGCTTCGATGTGGAGGACTTTTCGGGCCGTCTCCAAGCTCACAGGCTACCTTTACACACCCTGTTCCAACCGTCCGGAACAGCAACAGAAAACTCGACTTATCGTTTCCCGGAGAAATTCTTCCGGCAAGCTACAACAAGCGCCCCGAGGTGTCAACTTATCCTCATCCGAGCACGCAATCCGGAAATGAACCCACGCCCCAGGGTTGAGGGCTCAGGTTGAGGAGAATCCACGGTTCCCTCCACTCGACTCACACGGCAGGGGAGAAATCACCATCGACGGACAAGCTGCGCCAATTCCGAGATGCGTTCCAAGAGCGGTCGTAGCTCTTTGAGCGGGAGGGCGGTCGTCCCATCCGAAAGGGCTCGGGAAGGATTGTCATGAACCTCCAGAAAAAGCCCGTCCGCGCCGGCGGCAACACCGGCGCGGGCCAGAGTTTCGATAAATTCAGGCTGCCCGCCGCTGGCCTTGCCCGCCGCGCCGGGCAACTGGACCGAGTGAGTGACGTCCAAAATCGCCGGAAAGCCCAGCCCTTGGAGAATCGGCAAGCTTCTGAGGTCCACGACCAAGTTGTGGTAGCCGAAACAGGTTCCGCGCTCCGTGAGCAGGATGCGCCGGTTGCCGGTGGAGAGAACCTTCTGGATGGCATGCTGCATATCCTGGGGTGCAAGGAACTGACCCTTCTTGATGTTGACCACGGCTCCCGAGCGCCCCGCTGCTATCAACAGGTCCGTCTGCCGGGAAAGAAAGGCTGGAATCTGAAGCACGTCGCAGACCTGGGCCGCCGGACCCACTTCCTCCACGGTGTGTACATCGGTCAGAACCGGAACGCGGAATTCTCTCTTGATCCGGCCCAGGACTTCCAACCCTATCCGGGGACCCGGCCCTCGAAAGGAATCCACGGAGGTACGGTTGGCCTTGTCATAGGAGGCCTTGAAGATGTAAGGAATCCTCAGTCGGTCCGCGACCCCGGAGATTGTTTCGGCCATCTTCATGGCGTGGCGCTCGGATTCGATGACACACGGGCCCGCAATCAGGAACAGCCCCTGCCCTGCGCCCAGTTTGACGTTCCTCAGTTGAACGATTCGACGCCGCATCGATCCAGCTTTCAAATATAAGGCCTGAGAAGACGAAGGTCTAGCGTGAGGATGGGAAGCTGGAATCCCGGCTTGGCCGCAAAACCCCGCAAAGATGGGGTCCGTACCCCGCCCGAAGAAACCGCGCGAAGGTCAGCCCTTCCCGCCACCGGTCTTGACGACACCGGTTCGAGACACACCCAGAGGCTGGCGGCGGTGCTGGACCGCAGCGCCGATGAACGCCTTAAACAGGGGATGCGGCTCGAGAGGCCGGGACTTGAATTCCGGATGGAACTGGCAGCCCAGGAACCACGGATGGTCGGGAATTTCTACGATCTCGACATAGGTGCCCTCCGGAGTTGCGCCCGTAATCCGGAGCCCGTTCCCGGTCAATGTCTGCTCATAGTCCCGGTTGAATTCGTAGCGATGGCGGTGTCTCTCGGAAATTTCGAGCGTCCCGTAGGCCTGATAGGCAACCGAGCCCGGCTGAAGCTTGCAATCCCAGGCACCCAGCCGCATTGTGCCTCCCAACTCATCCACGCCCCGCAATTCCCGCAACTTGCAGATCAACCGGTGGGGAGTACCGGGATCGAATTCCGAACCGTGAGCATCCACCAGCCCACAGACATTCCTCGCGTATTCGATCACGGCGCACTGCATGCCGAGGCAGATGCCCAAATACGGGTAGCGTTGTACGCGGGCGAACTCGACGGCCCGGAGCATCCCCGGTATCCCTCGAGCCCCGAAACCGCCCGGAATCAGAATCCCGTCAAACCGCTCCAAGAGCCTCTGTCCATCCGATCGCTCGACCTGCTCGGCTTCCACCCAACTGATTCGGGTCCGCAAGCCGTGAGCCGCCCCAGCCACTACCAGCGCCTCATTCAGGCTTTTATAGGAGTCCTGAAGTCCTACGTACTTTCCGACGATTCCGATGGACACCTCTGCGGTGGGATGCGCGAGACGATGTGCCAACTCTCTCCAGGGCTCCAGGTCCGGCTCGGAGGCCGGCAAATGCAGCAAGCGGACGATTTGCTCATCCAACCTCTCCTGCGCCAGCAGCAGCGGCACCTCATAAATGGACTCCACGTCCCTGGCCGTGATCACCGCTTCCTCGGCCACACTGCAAAACAGAGCAATCTTGGATTTCAACTCCAGGGGAAGAATCCGGTCCGTCCGGCAGATGAGAATATCGGGCTGGATACCGATTTCCCGCAGATCTTTTACCGAGTGCTGCGTGGGTTTGGTCTTCAGCTCGCCCGCGGCCCCGATAAAGGGCACCAGGGTAAGATGGATGAATAGAGTGTTTTCTCGCCCCATCTCCTGGCGCATCTGCCGGATGGCCTCCAGAAAGGGAAGCGATTCAATATCGCCGACCGTACCTCCGATCTCGACAATGGCCACATCGGTCTCCTGGGACACCCTCCCGATGGCCGCCTTGATTTCGTTCGTAACATGAGGAATCACCTGGACCGTCTTTCCCAGGTAATCCCCGCGACGCTCTTTGGTGATAATGGATTCGTAGATTCGCCCCGCGGTACAGTTGTTATCGCGGCTCATTCGCGCGCGGCTGAACCGCTCATAATGGCCCAGGTCGAGATCGGTCTCCGCCCCGTCATCGGTCACGAAAACCTCCCCGTGTTGAAACGGACTGAGCGTTCCGGGGTCCACGTTGAGGTAGGGGTCGAACTTCAGGAAATTGACCTTCAAGCCTCGGGCTTCCAGTAGCGCACCCATCGAGGCGGAAGCCAGTCCCTTCCCCAACGAGCTGACCACGCCTCCGGTTACAAAGATGTATTTGGGTTGCATCTACCTCCTCGACAAGGGCCGGTCAGAGTCAGGAAGCTCCGGAGCGAGAGAATTCCGAAGGTGCCCAAGGTGTCCACACGGATGCCTCCGCATCTTGAAAGCAGTTGCACATTGACTCAGGCTCGGCGAAATTGAAAACTTCAGGGGTTAGATTCCGGTTGAGTTTTACGTACGTGAAATTATCCTATCCTCTTCCATATTTTGTCAATCCCGCATTCGGCCCGAAAATCCCAGCACCGAGGACGAATACACACAAATTTTTCACGATCGGACTATGGTAGAATGGGCGAGGCAGAGCCAGAATTTTCCATGTGGGGGGTGGGTTCGGCCCCGAGTTACCCCTTAACAAACACCGGTGCCCTTGGCGCTAACGCCGAGCCTGAACCGGCTCGGGCGAAGGCTATCATGAGAGACGACGGCTTGCAGGAACTCTTGCGTCAATCGGGAAGGCTCTTCCTCGCCGTGTATTTGGCGTGGATTCTGGGAACTGCGCCACTGGTCGGAACCGACAAGCGAATCTCCCCCTCGCCCCCCGCCTCGCAACAGGGTGTCGTCGAGATCGACCCAGAAACTCCCCTGCGGACCTCCCCGATTCAGGTGAACGTGAACATGGTGCTGGTGCCCGTCACCGTCACCGATCCCTACGATCGGATCGTCACCGGGCTGGAACGCGGTCACTTCGAAATTTCCGATGATCGGGTAACGCAGAATATTGCCTCATTCTCGACCGAGGATACTCCGATTTCCGTGGGGCTGGTCTTCGACTCCAGCGGCTCGATGGGAGGCAAGATCCAGAAATCCAAGGAAGCTTCCCTGCAATTCTTCAAAACCTCAAATCCCCAGGACGAATTTTTCCTCATCCATTTCAGTGACCGGCCGAATTTCGTTTCCCATTTCACCTCGACGTATGAAGACATTCTGGAACGGCTTCTCTTCGTGAAATCAACCGGCAGGACAGCCCTGCTGGACGCCATGTACCTGGGGCTCAATGAGATGAAAAAGGCGAGCACGACCCGGAAAGCCCTGCTGGTGATGTCCGATGGGGGCGACAATCACAGCCGCTATACCGAACGCGACGTGAAAAGAGCCGTAAAGGAATCGGACGTGCAAATCTACTCGGTCGGCATCTTCGAACCCGTGGCCTCCCGGGGCCGAACCCCGGAAGAAGCGGGGGGGCCGGGACTGCTGGCCGACCTCTCAGAGGTGTCCGGGGGCAGGATGTTCAGCGTGGACGACGCCAATGAGCTTCCCGACATCGTGGAAAAAATCTCCATCGAACTGCGAAACCAATACCTGATCGGCTACCGGCCCAGCAATCTGGTCCGCGACGGCCGCTGGCGTCGCATCAAGGTCAAACTGCACCCCCCGCCCGGCTTGCCGCCGCTCCAAGTCTATGCCCGCACTGGATATTATGCGCCCACGCAATAACACCCCCAAACCCAGGGTCTCCTCGGGGAAAAGCGCCCTGCTTCTCGGTTTGATCGTGGCCGGCAGCCTCATTGGGAGGGGAGAAACGGCCCTTCCGCGGCCGGCCGCCGACGATGAATCGCAACCAGCGAAGGCCACCCAGCGTCGCGGGTTCACCATCTCGGTGGACGTAAACCTGGTGGTGCTTTATGCGTCGGTCCTGGACAAACGGGGACGCAGAATCAACGGACTGAGGCAGCAGAATTTCAAGCTCTTTGAAGACGACGTGGAACAGAAGATGTCGATCTTCAGCCAGTCAGACATCCCCGTCACCATGGGCATTGTCATCGACGACAGCGGGAGCATGCGCGACAAGCGTAAGGCCGTGGCCGCGGCCGCCTTGGCTTTCGTGCAGACTTCCAACCCCGAGGACCAGGTCTTCGTCGTCAATTTCAATGACGTGTACTACCTGGACACTCCCGGGGATTTTGCCAGCAACACGGAAGAATTGCGAGCCGCTCTCGACAAAATTGATTCCCGCGGCGGAACGGCTCTTTATGACGCGGTGCGTGCCTCTCTCGACCACCTGAAAGTCGGGACCCATGACAAGAAAGTCCTCTTGGTCATCAGCGACGGAGAAGATAACGCGAGCCGAATCAGCTTTGAAGAAGCCTTTCGCCTCTCCCAGGAATCCGAAGCCGTCATCTACACCATCGGGTTGCTGGGCGCCGAAGAGGGAACCGGCCTGTTCAAAATGAAAGGCGGAGGCAATCGCCGCGCGGCCAAAGTCCTCCGCAAGATCTCCTCTGCCACCGGCGGCGAGGCTCACTTTCCCAAATCGCTCGACGAGGTCAAAAATATCTGCATCCAGGTGGCCGAAGACATCCGCAACCAGTACACCTTGGGCTATTACCCGACCAACCGCAAAAAGGACGGCACGTTTCGCCGCATTCGCGTGGAGGCGCGGCACCCGGAGAAAAACGGCCGCCTGCTGATTCGGACTCGGACCGGCTATTACTCGCCCAAGAGCTAGAACGAAATACTGAATTCGTCGGGCGCCTCACTTCGTAGCCGCCTCGCGGCTGTTGACAAGACCGCTGCCGGTCCCCCCGGAGGACGGCGCTTGGTTCACTGCAAGAACTTTGCTAGAATGGTGAAATCCCGGGAGATTTTCGATGTCCCTTCATGAAGGTCAGCCGGCTCCGCAGTTCGAGTTGAAATCCATCCAAGGGGGATCCCTATCGCTGAAGGAAGCCTTGGCCCAGGGCCCGGTGGTGGCCGCGTTCTTCAAGGTCTCCTGCCCGACCTGCCAGTACACGTTCCCCTTCCTGGAAAGGCTTCACCGAATCTTCCAAGACAAACCTGCCCAGGTTTGGGGAATCTCCCAAGACAGCGGGGAAGACACGGAGGAATTCTGCCGGGAATACAACATTACCTTTCCCGTGCTTCTCGACGAAACCAATTACACCATTTCCAATGACTACGGCTTGTACTTTGTCCCCACCCTCTACATGATCGATCCCGATGGGAAGGTGCAGGTGGCCAGCGAAGGATTCTGCAGGGCGGATCTGCTGGCCGTTCATAACAGCATTATGAATTCGTCGGACGGCGCTCCGGACCTGTTCGGGAAAAACGAGAGCATTCCTGAGTACAAACCCGGTTGACACTCCAAGAATTAGGCTTCGGTGAAGCCGGAACGCAACGATTCAACCTCTCCTCCCCAGAATCTCTCCCTGGGTCTTGTCCCTCGGCTGGGCCTATTGCGAATCGCAGAATAGAGTGACGAAGTTGGGAACCCTCGATCAGGCAAGCTCTACGGGCGAATCCGTCAAAGAATCGGTGCGAATGGCGGGCGGAACAGGCACGGGAAGGGGTGGCGGAAGTGTGTCGGAATCGAACCGACCGTCCCGCGCAAGGCGGAACCACAGGATTTGAAGTCCAGGGCAGTCACCAGACTACATGCACTTCCGCCCTCATTATAAGCCGCTTGCCGTGGTTTTACAGCCCGATTCTCTCCGAACCGGGGCCGAAAACCGCTCGCCCTCAGCCACCTTGCCACCTCCTGGTGTAAACCCTCTGGAGACCGATGGGCTGCGGGGCAAGGTGGCCGGGCCTGGAAGCCAGTCTCCAGCATAACGATTACTTCCCTTTCGAACCCGGAGATTTAACAACCTGCTCCAGACGGGCGATGGCTTTGTGGACATCGTTAGCCTCGGCTGCCATACGGGCCGAGGGGAGAACTTCCAGGTAGGTCTTGTACGCCCGCAGAGACTCTCGTTTCCGTCCGAGCTTTTCGTAAACTTTCCCCAGCTTCGGATAAGCGGGCGCGTAATAGGGATCCGTCTCAATCGCTTCCCGGAAACGGCTCAGGGCGGCGCGATAGTTTTTCTTCTTAAGATAAAACGCGCCGATCTCCACGGATTTCGCGGCCCCCGGCGACCTGTAACGATAGGAGGAGGGTTCCTGCCGGCGGGGCGAGTCGGGCCCTTGGGCAAGGAAAAGCTCGGCCAGCCCCAGCGGGCCAAAAGCCAGGAAACCCCATATGAGCACAACGCTGGAGCGCGAAGTAGGCATCTGTTCAATTGTCGTTTTCCTTCCCCACTCTGTCAACCGCCGCGAGTGGCACCCCTGTCGAGGGTCACATGACAGGGTGACCATCCGTTTTAGGGGCCGCTTCGCAGGCATCCCGGCAAGACGGGATAAAGGGAGCTTGGCCTCCTGCCGCTTTTCCGGCGCCGTTGAACCTGCGCCCTGGCATTCGCCCTCGTCACTCCATTTCCGTGATCCTCGCTACACCTTCCATACCCGCTACTCTGTCAGGTTAAGTATATAATTCCCCAAAATAACGCCCCTACTATTTTCTTTCGAGGCCGGAAATTTGACAGCAAATCCGGCCCAAGCCGATAATGGATCGCCGGCAAAACGGAAATTTCGGAATAGACCTCGCGCCGCGGAGACCCCCCATCTGGGGCGCTTGCCCGGACTGATTCGAGGGGCAGATCATGCGTGCATCCGTAATCAACAAGGCCGAAGAGATTCCTCCCCAACCCGGCGTGTATCTGTTCAAGGACTCAGGAGGCCGAGTGATCTACGTCGGCAAAGCCAAGAATCTGAAGGCCCGATTACGTTCCTATATGCAGGACTCGGCAGGCCTGGACACCAAGAGCGCACGAATGAGAAAGGCCGCAGCGGATCTTGAAACCATCCTGGTCGATAACGAAAAAGAGGCGTTGGCTCTGGAGAACAACCTCATTAAAAGGCATCAGCCCCGCTATAACGTGCTCCTGCGGGATGACAAGACTTATCCCTACATCAAATTGACCCTGTACGAGAGATTTCCCCGCGTGTACGTCACGCGGCGTCTGAAAAAGGACGGCTCTCTCTATTTCGGTCCCTATTTTCCCGCCCGCCTCGCGTACCGAATCCTCGACCTGGTTCATCGGCGTTTTCTGGTTCCTTCCTGCAAAGTGGACCTGACACGTTACCACCCGCGCCCCTGCCTCGAATACCACATCAAGCGCTGCCAAGGGCCCTGCGTGGAGTCGCTCACCACCCCGGAGCGCTACGCGGAAGCCGTCCGTGACGTGCGCCTGCTGCTCGAAGGCCGACAGGGCGACCTGATCCAAAGTCTGCGGGAACGAATGCAAGCGGCCTCGATGGATCATCGTTTTGAACAGGCTGCCCGGTATCGGGACTTGGCCTCCACTCTCGAGCAACTTCAGCAACGTCAAAAGCTGGCGGCCTCCTCCGGCTACGACATTGACATCTTCGGGTTTCATCAGGAGGGGCCACTGGCGGCCGTGGACCTATTCCATATGCGCGGCGGCCGCGTGGTGGATCGGCGGGAGTTCTTTTGGGAGGACCTCGAAACCTTCCATCCGCGGGAATTCTTCACCTCCCTGATCAAGCAGTGTTATCTCGACCAGCAGTATATCCCGCAAGCCATCCATGTTCCGGTGGAGTTTGACGACCGGAAAATTCTCCAGGAGCTGCTCTCGGATCGCCGGGGTGGAAAGATGGAAATCATCGCTCCGCAGCGCGGCAAGAAGCGTGCCTTATTGGAACTGGTGGCACGCAATGCAAAGCACTCTTTTGATCGCCGCTTTCGAGTGCGGAAGCCCACCTTCCGGGAAATCACGGACGCTTTGGGGGAGGTCCTGGACCTCGAACGCCCTCCCCGGCGCATTGAATGCTTCGACGTCTCTCACCTGCAGGGAAGCGACATCGTGGCCTCTATGGTCGTTTGGGAAAACGGGCGGATGAAGAAATCCGACTACCGAAAATTTATCGTTAAGACGGTCCCTCGAAACGATGACTTTGCCAGCATCCGGGAGGTGGTCGGGCGCCGTTACCGGCGCGTGCAAAACCAACGGCGAGCCCTGCCCGATCTGATCCTCATTGACGGAGGTGTGGGACAATTGCATGCCGCAGCCGAAGCCCTCGAGCAACTCCAAATTATCAACCAGCCTTTGGCCAGCATCGCCAAACGGGAGGAGACGATTTACGTCTTCGGGAAGGAAAATGAGCCGTTCGGTCTGGACCGGCACTCTCCACTGCTTCACCTGATCCAACAGATCCGCAATGAGACTCACCGCTTCGCCGTAACATTCCATCGTCACAGACGAACGGTGCGCGAGCTCACCACCGAATTGCTCGCTGTTCCCGGGGTCGGTGAGAAGACCGCACGCAAGCTCCTGGGACGCTTCGGGAGCGTCGAATCCATGCGCACCTTGACGCTCGATGAGTTGCGTCGTGTCCTACCTCGGCACCAAGCGGTGAATCTCCATGCGCACCTGAAGAAGTTAAATAATTAACGGAATTTCCTAGATTAAGGTATTGACAACCGCCCTAATCCGTGAGAAAATGTTTCTGCGATTGAAACAGACCCCACGGAAAGGACGGTTGCCATGGACATTATACAGATTTTCCAACGGTTCCCCACTCAAAAAGACTGCATCTCCCACCTTGAGAAAGCCCGCTGGAACGGCACCCCACGTTGCCCCTACTGCACGTCAACCCGCACGACCAGGATGCAGCTTCGCCATCATTGCTATGAGTGCCACACCTCGTTCAGCGTTACCGTGCGCACCATCTTCCACCATACTCACCTGCCGATTCAGAAATGGTTTCTGGCCGTCATCCTGATTCTGAACGCCAAGAAAAGCGTATCGGCTCTCCAACTCTCCCGCGACCTCAAGGTGAACAAGAACACCGCCTGGCGGATTGCCATGCAGATTCGGAAGGCCATGACGCAGGCCGAACAACGCAACCTACTCACCGGCATTGTCGAAATGGATGAGACCTATATCGGGGGAAAGCCACGGAAAGGTAGCGGGGATCATACTTCCAAGCGGGGCCGGGGAACCGACAAGGCCACAGTGATCGGAGCCGTGGAGCGTGAGGGCCGAGTGACTGCTAGAAGCGTTATGAAGGGCAAGCTCAAAGGCCGCAACCTGCGGTCCTTCGTGCGAGAGAAAATCGACGCCAAGGACGCCATGCTGATTACCGATGAGTACACTGGCTACCGCGGCATGGAGCGGGTACTGCCCCACGCCGTCATCAATCACAGCCGGACCTACGCCGACGGCCCCATCCATACGAACACCATCGAGGGATTTTGGGCCCTTCTCAAGCGCGGGATGTTCGGCCAGTTCCACAGTGTGAGCCGACACCACCTGCAACGCTACATCGACGAGTTTTGCTACCGCTACAACCTGCGGCACGAGAAGCCGGAATCCGCCTTTGATATGACGATCAATCTCGGACTTGGAGTTGAATAATGAAGGAATCCAAGGAACAGCCTTTGAAGGTGATCGCCGGAGCACCGGACCGGCCACTTGTGATCGGGAACATCGAGATACCCTGCTACGTACTGGAAGATGAAACCCGTGTACTGAGTCAGCGTGGAGTAAGCGAGGGGATCGGACTCAACCCAAAGGCCGGCTTTAGAATGCCTCATTTCATGGCCTCTAAAGCAATAAACCCTTTTGTTTCCGATGATTTAGTGCCGGCTTTGAAATCACCCATCCCATTCAAGAATCCAGTTGGAGGAGGGAATGCTTACGGCTATCCAGCTACCATTCTTCCTAAAATCTGTGCAGCCGTTATTGAAGCCAAGAATAAAGGAAAACTGCGACCGCAACATATGAAAGCAGCCGAACGTTGCTGGATTATTATGCAAGGATTTGCGCACGTCGGCATCATCGCTCTTGTTGACGAAGCAACTGGATACCAGGATCTGCGTGACCGACAGATACTCCAGAAGATACTCGATAAGTATCTTCTGGCAGAGCGTGCAAAATGGGCGAAGCGATTTCCAGATGATTTCTATAAGGAGATATTTAGGCTTCGTGGATGGCAATGGCAGGGAATGAGAGTTAACCGACCTCAAGTAGTAGCTCATTATACGAATGATATTGTGTGGGATCGCCTTGCCCCAGGAGTGCGCGAAGAGCTTGAGAAATTAAATCCTCAAACCCCCCAAGGAACGCGGCGGGCAAGACACCATCAATGGCTGACACATGACATTGGTCATCCTTCCCTTCAGAAGCACCTTTACGGAGTTATTGCACTTATGAAGTCAGTAGTTCAATCCAAGGGCGGATGGGGAGAATTTAAGCGAAGGATTCAACGTGTATTTCCCAAGATTCACACAACCCTCGACCTTCCGTTCAATGAGGATGGGTAGAGATGCCTCAAAACTGGAACAATCGCACCATGTGGACAGGCGACAACCTGGACATAATGCGCGGCATGAACTCCGAGAGCGTTGACCTTATTTACCTGGACCCTCCCTTCAACAGCAATCGCACGTACAGCGCGCCTATTGGCTCTCAGGCAGCCGGAGCCGCCTTCAAGGATACCTGGACCTTGAGCGACGTGGACAACGCCTGGCATGGCGAGATCGCGGACCGGCAACCAGCCTTGTACTCGATCATCGACGCTGCCGGTCACTCGCATGGCAAGGGCATGAAGTCCTACCTCATTATGATGGCCGTCCGGCTCCTGGAAATGCGAAGGATTTTGAAGGAAACGGGGAGCTTGTATTTGCACTGCGATCCGACCGCCAGCCATTACCTCAAATCACTCATGGATGCGATATTTGGGGCGGGAAACTTCAGAAATGAGATCGTGTGGTGCTATCGAGGGGGGGGGGGTGCCCAAGTATGACTTTGCCCGCAAGCACGATATTTTGTTCCGATATTCAAAGACTGAAAACGTTGTTTTCAATGTGGATGCCGTTCGGGTAGCGTACTCTGAAGATTCGTCTGAACGCCTAAAGTATAAAGCCCGTTCGTTTCGGGAAAGTGGAACCTATGACAACTACAATCAGAACCCCAGGGGCAAGCATCCTGAAGATTGGTGGCCTATGCAGCCGATCATGCCATCATCCAAAGAACGAGTAGGCTATCCCACTCAAAAGCCCCTCGCCCTATTAGATCGCATCATCAAGGCCAGCTCCAACGAAGGCAACCTAGTTCTGGACCCCTTTGCTGGATGCGCCACGGCTTGCGTGGCCGCCGAACGCCTGCATCGGCAATGGGTGGGCATCGACATATCGGAGAAGGCCGCCGAACTCGTACAGGTCCGCATCCGCAGGGAAATCGACCTTTTCCATGACTTCAAGCCGATCCGCCGTTCGGAGGTTCCCCAGCGCACCGATCTAGGAAAGCTGCCGAACTACCGGACGCACAAGCATCAATTATTTGGAAAGCAGGAAGGACACTGCCGGGGGTGCAGGGTAGCCTTTCCGTTCCGCAACTTCACGGTGGACCACGTGGTTCCGAGAACGCGCGGTGGGACCGACCACCTAGATAACCTCCAGCTGCTCTGTGGTGCCTGCAATAGCCTGAAGGGAGACCGAGAACAGCAATACCTGGTTGCCAAACTGCGTGAACAAGGGATACTCTCATAGTCCCAGATTGTCGAGCAGTTAGTAGCCTATTGTCTGTACCTTAATCTAGGAAATTCCGATAATGTTAAAGCACCAGGAGATGAATTGGATCGATCTAAAGAACGAGGTCCGGACGAACTACTCGGAGCTGAGGCAACCTCTGAAAGCGTTCATCCGAGATATCGCCTTTTTAGATCTCCTTGGTGCGTTGAGTTATAAAATAGAAGAAAAAGAGGGTTTAAGGGGACCCGTGTTCAGAATTGATCTTGAATGGCCGACAAATATAACCGAGACGAGCTTTTACAAAACACTCAAAGAGTTCCCGAAAGCGAAGTCTAGCTTTCCCACTCGTTGACCAAGGCGATCCCTCAAGGGGTCTATTGTCCGACCCGAGCGCAGTGAGCGCACTTTCACTAGGGCTACCGGTCGAAATGGTACTTCATGTTGAAGCTGATCGACCAGAATTGGATGTCGCTCGTTGTTATGACGTATCCAACTTGATCGCCGCGGCCGGTGGTGGATTCGTGACTGCGGAGTTGCTGCCACTCGGCCTCCCGATCCATGAATTCCGCGAAATCCGCCCAGCGGAACTTGATCCCCACCGAGATCGAGTCATTGACTTTATAATCCCCGCCGCCCAGTACCTGATAGCCGAACAACCGATCCGATAACTTGGCCGCGCCGATGGAGGTCGTACCTGCAAGTTGCGCGCGCAGGTCCCGATCCACGAAAGTTGTAATAAAGTCGGGATTGTCATTCCGTTGCCAGCGGCTGAAGTAATCCAGCGACACCTGGGCAACACCCACTCCGATCCCCAAGTACGGCGTAAAACGGGATTTGGAGGCGAAATCGTAGTAGAGGTTACCGAAGAAGTTGTGCGACAGTACGTCATCGACCCCGCCATCCGCGAGTTCGAGTTCCTGATCCGCTTTGTCCAGCAGAGTCACATCGCCCACGCGCACGGCAGACCGCTCATCATAAGTCGTGGTTCGATAGAAATACTCGCCCTCGGCCCGCAGTTTCTGCCAGCCGTACCCGAGGGCCATCCCGGTCAGAACTCCGGTGCCTCCACCCAGCTCATTCACCCACAAGGATGAAGGTGGGGCGGCCTGACAATCATCCCCCACCTCTTTCTGATCCGGGTTGGTGATGAGGTCGCATTTGGTACCCCAGTCATTCGACGAGCCGGTCACATCCATGCCGGGAGCTATTGCGATTCCCAGGTCCGTCCCCACGTACAAACCGTCCTGCGCCAGCAGTTGACCGGATGTCAACCAGGCCATGCAAACCAGCAAGAGCACGTACCGTTTCCACAGGATGCGATGCATTTCTCTTCTCCTCCTTCAATCAGCATGTCCTCGATCTCGGCCCGGAGACTGCCGTAGCGTTGACCGCTGGCAAAATCCCGGTATCAATATATTATAGATAGGGTCATGCCATTGTCTTCTTTTTCTCTTGCTTCTGACGTGAGACGATTGCGGGGTCAAGCCCTTCATGGAAGGGGGGAGCCGTGACACCTTCGGTGGCTCTTCTGGCGACCCTGATCGGCTATAAGCTGATCCTGATCACGATCGGGATTCTGTCGCAAAGACGGGTTCAAGACGGCGTCGGCTATTTTCTGGCGGGACGGAAGCTCGGCCCTCTGGTTGCGGCGATCAGCGCTGCCGCCAGCTCCTCCTCTGCCTGGACTCTCTTGGGCGTCAGCGGTGCGGCCTACCAGTGGGGGCTTTCGGCCATCTGGTTGTTTCCCGGCTGCTTGAGTGGCTTCCTGATCAATTGGGTGATTCTGGCCGGCCCGCTGCGAAAGCTCAGCTACCAAACGGGAGCCCTGACCGTAACGGAGATCCTGGCCGGTCCTGCCGAGCGGGCCTACCATAAGCTCATCAGCAGAACCGCTTCCATCATCTTGCTGGTTTTCATGGGGTCTTATGTGGCGTCTCAGTTCCATGGAGCGGGGAAGACCTTTTCGGAGACGTTCGGGCTCTCGTCCACTCACAGCATCCTGCTGGGAAGCGGCGTGGTGGTCCTGTACACCCTGATCGGGGGATTCTGGGCGGTCAGCCTGACCGACACGATCCAGGGGCTGGTGATGGCTTTGGCAGCTATCATCTTGCCCCTCACCGTCCTGTCCGAGGTGGGCGGAATCACGGGACTCTTCTCCGGAATGGCTCAGGTTCAACAGGGCGGCTACTGGAGCTTGACCCGGGAGCTTCCATTGGTACTGGCCGTGGGCGTCCTATCGGGCTATCTGGGTATTGGTATCGGCTATCCCGGGCAACCACACGTCGTCAACCGGTTCATGGCCCTGCGTCAGGGAGCCAAGACTCTGCGAAGGTCCCAAATCATTGCCGTTGCCTGGGCCCTGATCGTCTATCCAGGCATGCTGGTTCTGGGGTGGTGTGGTCGGATTCTCTTTGCAGGACTCCCGGACTCCGAGGTCGTCTTCGTAACCGCTACGACACGGCTTTTCCCGCCGGTGGTAGCGGCGGTACTGCTGGCTGCCGTTCTCTCTGCCATCATGTCCACCGCCGACAGCCAACTCCTGGTGGCAGCCTCCTCGGTCACCCACGATCTGAAGCTGGGCGGTAGTAGAGGCTCAGCGTCTCTGCTGGCCCGGTCTCGATTGGTGGTCTTGGCTTTGAGTGCCGGGGCGATCGTTCTGGCACTCTATGGCAATCAGGAAATCTTTAGCGCCGTACTTTTCGCCTTCACCTCCCTGGGGGCCGCCTTTGGTCCGGTCCTGTTGATCACCGCCTTGAGCGGACCCGTGGCGCCGGGCGCTACGCTGGCATCGATGCTGATTGGCTGTGCCTTGAGCATCCTCTTCTACCAGATACCCACCACACAGGGTACCGGGGTGGAACGAGTCCTTCCCATTCTGGTCTCGTTTGGGATAGCGATCTGGGGAAAGCGGCGCATGGACCGAAGGGGAACCTGAGACGAGTTCTCGCCGGCCCCAGGTCCCTACGTCGGCCCCGAAGCACAAAAGGACGACCTGCCTGCGCCGAGACCGGGCGTGTACCTCGTGTACGGCCATCGCCTTCGTCGGCCCGCCACATCGGATCGGAAGCAGCCGAAGTGAAGTGCGAGAGGTGCTCACGGAAGTCGGGTGGGATCAGTATTACCAAGCTAAATAGACCGGATGGGTTCTTTATCTTGAAGGTTCGGCGATCCAATACTGGACCCCAAGGGCGAGCGTCTGATGCTGGCGTAAAGGCGCTTCGGTCGCCCCAAACTGAAACGTTATACGACGTGACCACACTTGAACACAAACCGGCTCAGCGTCAATTCGTGCACCGGCGAATCGACTGGGAACGTGTTAGGTGTCGCTGTAAGTGCTATCCGGCGATTGGACGGACATTTCCGCTGGGGACGTTGAAGAAGGGCTGTGAAAGTCCACCGTACTATTGCCACTATATGGCTTGGCGTCTTGGCACTTGGCCGGACGCGGTCAAGTGCCTATTTCAGCGTTTAGAAGAATTGCTTTGTTGCGCCGAGAGGCTTCCCAAATGGCAGCACGAAAAATCATTGCTCCGTTCGGCAGATTTCGCCGCTTTCTGGTCACTGGTCTGGCAGTTGCAAGTTGCCGAGCATCTCTGCGAGGTTGGGAAAGATGTGCGCTGGGCTAAGTCTGGCCCGGACTTGTCGGTAAAGGTAAATGGCGAACGCTGGTTCGTAGAATGTTACACCTACCGGAAATCGTTTGGATTGTTGGAGTTCCTTAACGAGCTCCTAGACAACATTAATCCAGCGATCTGTACTGATTACGACCGATGCTTGCCATTTCAACTACCACAAGGTTCAGGTCGGACAGAATTTCTTGATGAAATTCTGTCCCTTTTCCTCGGTCCCGCCTATCTGACAAATGCCAAGGAGCGCGCAAAGCAAAAGTCCCCCGTGGTTCTCTACAAGCACCCGAACAGTTCGCTGTGCGTGTATGTCGAGGGTGATGGTGTCGACGGTCGCGATGTTCTCCCTAAGAAAACTGGTAGTCCCGAAAAATACCTTAAGGTCGTCCTACAAGAGGCAGTACGTGCGAAGCGAAACCGGAATGCCTTGAAGAAGCATCATCCAAATCTTCTCGCGGTTAACTATTTGCTCAGCATAGACTACCATTTGGCAAGGAGTTCGCGGGAAACTCTGACTCTTCCCGAAATTGAACCTAATATCGACGTGCTGGCGGTTTCCGCAGTCGGAATCGATAAGCAACTGAGCCGGGAAAAGCTTGCAGTAGTAAGAGGCGGCAGGTCTGCTCGTGTGAATCGTAAAAACTTAAACCGAATCGCAAGGGTCAATGATGAACTGCATCATTAAGGGCGAGAGATTGACGCGGCGGGAGTATGGCCATATGATATTAGTATGGCCGTAACAACCATCAAATCGACGTATTCGCTGGACGTCGAATCCGTGCGCGCGCTGGAGGCGTTGGCACAACGCTGGAAGGTGTCGAAGTCCGAAGTGTTGCGACGCGCCATTCGGATTGCGGTAAGGGAAGGAGACTCGGGTAACGGTGCGGCCCTGGGCTCTCTCGAGCGATTGCAGACTTCCCTGCGCGAGCGCCAGGTCAATGTCACACGGTGGGCGCGGAATGTGAAGGACGAGCGTCGCGCGGCGGCTCGGCGGCGGCCTTCCAAGTCCCCATGATCCATTTGGACACCAGCTTTCTGATTCGGGCGCTGGACCCGGGGTCGGCTGAAGACCGCAAGCTGCGAGGCTGGATTGAGGAGGGCGAAACACTGGGAATGAGCACGGTCGCCTGGGCAGAGTTGTTGTGCGGCCCACTTGCTCCATCCGAGATGGAATTGGTTGCCGAGATCGTTGGACAGCGTCGTGACTTCACACCGCAGCACGCTGTAATTGCCGCCCGTTTGTTCAATGAGTCGGGAAGGCGGCGTGGGTCATGGATCGACTGCATGATTGCGGCGGCGGCGCTCGCCGACGGCGCGTCCATTGCGACCGCGAATGTGGCGGATTTTCGCCGGTTTGAAACCTCCGGCCTGGAACTGGCGTAAGGCTTACCCGTGCGCTCACCATGAAGCTCCCCTTCGAACCCAATCTCGACTTTCAGCTACAGGCGGTCGAAGCCGTGCGCGGCAACGTCACCATCGACTGGACGCTGCGTGAGAAGGTCCGTGGGCGACGATAAACTTTGCAAACCGGATACGGATATGGAAACCAAGGAGAAAGTCAATCAACGAGTCTATTGCGCCGGTCCTCTTTTCAATGAGCCGGAAAGACGCGAAATGTCCGCGATCTGTACCACCCTGGAACTTGCGGGTTACGAGACCTTCTTGCCGCAGCGGGACGGATTTGAGCTGGCGCGACTTCAGCCGGCACTCACCGACCTGGTCACGAACCCGGCGGAGGCGGCCAACATGCTTGACCGCGCCATCTTTTACCTGGACTCCTACATGCTGCTGGGGTGGGCAGACGCCGTGGTGGCGAATCTGAACGGACGCGTACCGGATGAAGGCACCGTTGTGGAGGTGGCTCTGGGATGGTATGCGGGCAAAGCCGTAGTGCTTTATAAACAGGACGATCGTGCACCGTTCTCAGGCCGAGACAACCCCATGCTCACCGGGCTCGCGGAGTTACGCAGCGTTGCGGCCATCCCAAATCTGTCGGCAGCCGTTGCCGAGCAGCTCGCGACCTTGAACCACAGGCGGGTCGAGGAGGTGCTGGAGATGGGGAAAAGAATCGCGGAATTCAGAAAGGACGCCCAAACCGGTCCAGGCATGGCAAGTCTCGCACGAACTCTCGTCCAAGCGTTTCGATCACACCGCTAAGGGGTCGGCGGTGCACCGCAGGGTATTCACCGGCCTTGCCGAACTCCCGGAGACGATTTGTAGAAGTCATCCCATAAATACGTATTTGCACGCGGCCGTCAGGGCACGGCTTCAGCCGTGCCGAGAACGCCCTGAAACGAAGGCTTTAGCCCCTGAGGTAGCGTGCCATGTCGCGCATTTATCAGACAGGTTCTAGTTCTATCGGAGAGGGCGGCACGAACCATGACGCCGGCCGGCTCGGTGGTGACAGGGGAGACGACCCTCTACCACTGGCGGAAGCGCGGCGAGCAGGCGGAAGGATCTGCGGGGCTTTGAACGTAGGCCATTAGAAGCCTTGCGAGGGGTTTGCTGGGTGCCGGTCGAAACGATTCTTCTTCTGCCGGTTCACTTCCCTTTATCCTTACAGAAGACTTGCCCCCAAGAATTTGCTCACCATTTAGACGGAACTCGAATATGATTTATGACTTGGGGGGTGGCGCACCACCTCGGGTGGTACCAGCGAATCCTGTCCATCGCGGGAGGAAATCATTCGACGGGGGAATCCGCCATTTTGAAGAGTCGTTTTGTTCGGGTCGATTCCCGAGCTCGTCAACTTTCACCCGATGTCGCATCGGGTAAGGAGAATACCCTTCCGAACGCCTTAACTTACTGGAATCGAATCTCCCGCCGCTTGCGCTTTCCCCGGCCCCTCCTGCTGCTGATGGACTTTGATGGGACCCTGGCCGAGATTGTTCCCAACCCGGCCGACGCGAAGCTTCGGCCCGAGGTCCGGGTTCTGTTAAAGAGGCTGGCGGGAAGGCCGTGCCTGCGGTTAGGCTTCGTCAGCGGTCGATCGCTGCGGGACCTCAAGAAAAAAGTTGGCATGCGGAAAGCGGTCTTCGTGGGAAGCCATGGGTTGGAAGTCGAGACGACGGGTGGCCGACTCACCTGGGTGGGGCGGGACGCCCGGGCGGCCATGCGGCAGATCAAAGACCGTATTGACGCCGAGCTCGGCCGGGAGCCGGGCATCTATTTGGAAGATAAGGACTACACCCTTGCGGTCCATTATCGTCGGGCCTCGCCGGCTCAGGCACGCCTCATCCGACGGCGCGTGATGGAGGTGGCGCGTGAATTTCCGGGAAAGGCAGTTCTCCAAAAGGGCAAAAAAATTCTGGAATTCCTTCCCGCCATTCGGGCCGATAAGGGGACCGGGGTCCGAGCGCTTCTGCGGGAGCCTTCTCTCCAGGGGAGCTATCCTTTGTACTTGGGCGATGACCTCACCGATGAGGCGGCCTTTGCAGCCCTCGGCAAGAAGGCGTTGACCCTGTTCGTGGGTCCGCCCGGAAATCAGAGCGCGGCCCAATTCCATTTGTCCTCGCCGCAGGAGGTCGAGCAATTCCTGCGCCGGCTGGTGGAGCTACGGAAGTGAAGAAGACCCACCCACCGTCCAACGACCTTCTCAAGATTGAGATTGAAATTTTCCACGTTTTGACGCACTATATCGAGGTCGCCCAGAGGCGGCAATCCCTTGCAACAGAAAGGAGATGAGTCTATTGGCCAAGGCCGAGAAGTCCCCGATTACCATACGGCCGGCGGTGGGTCCCCTGGGCGTATTGATCCCCGGGATGGGGGCCGTCGCGACCACCTTCATCGCTGGAGTGGAGGCCGTCCGGCGAGGCTTGGCTCTGCCGATTGGCTCCCTTACCCAGATGGGAACGGTCCGCTTGGGCGGTCGCCCGGAGCATCGGATTCCGAAAGTCAAGGATTTCGTCCCCTTGTCAAACCTCGAAGACATCGTCTTTGGCGGCTGGGATGTCTTTCCCGATAGCTGCTATGATGCGGCTCGGAAAGCGGGGGTCTTGGAATATCCCCTGCTGGAACAACTTCGACCCTTTCTCAGCTCGATTGAGCCCATGCCGGGGGTCTTCGACCGGCGCTATGTCACCCGCCTCCACGGGACCCACTTGAAGCGCGGAAAGACCAAGATGGACCTTGCGGAGCGCCTCATGGAAGACATCGCCCAATTCAAAAAGACGCAGAAGTTGTCCCGGGCGGTTGTAATCTGGTGTGGTTCCACGGAAGTTTTCATGGAGCTCCAGCCGGTCCACAATTCGCTCCAGGCATTCGAGAAAGGCCTGAAAGCAAACAGTCGCCACATCTCTCCCAGTATGATCTACGCCTACGCGGCTCTCAAAATGAAGGTTCCCTTCGCCAACGGAGCGCCGAATCTTACGCTGGAGATTCCTGCGCTCACCCAACTGTCACTCAGCAACAAAGTCCCGGTCTGCGGGAAGGACTTCAAGACAGGACAGACTCTTTTCAAGACGATTCTGGCGCCGGGGCTGAAGGCGCGGATGATCGGATTACGGGGCTGGTTTTCAACCAACATCCTGGGAAATCGGGACGGAGAGGTTCTCGACGACCCCGACTCCTTCCGCACCAAGGAGCAGAGCAAGCTCTCGGTTCTGGATTACATCCTCCAGCCCGACCTCTACCCGGAGCTTTATAAGGACTATTTTCACAAAGTCCGTATCAACTACTATCCCCCGCGGGGCGACAATAAAGAGGGATGGGATAATATCGACATCTTCGGATGGCTGGGATATCCGATGCAGATGAAAGTGGATTTCCTCTGTCGGGATTCGATTCTGGCCGCTCCGTTGGTGCTCGACTTGGTACTTTTCCTGGACCTCGCCCAGCGTTGTCCGGTCATGGCAGGCCGAGGGCTTCAGGAGTGGCTTAGCTTCTACTTCAAGAGTCCGATGTGCGCTCCCAACCTCTACCCGGAGCACGACCTCTTTATTCAATTGATGAAGCTGAAGAACACCTTGCGCTACTTGCGCGGGGAAGAGCTGATTACCCACTACGACTAAAAGGATCACGTCAGGCTGCCGATTCCCGGCAATAGGCTTTCGAGCCGTGATAACCTGGCCGTCGGGGTCGCGAGGACATCCCGGGCCGGTAAGATGGGGTTGCGCCGGTCTTGACTCAAGGGGGATGTCAGGGTTGCCCTGGCCGGGCTCCTAATGCTAATGCGGGTAAGCCATTTAATTTCCAAATTTCTCTTGCAAGTCTCTTTCCTTTTTGGTAAACTGTTTTAGTGGTGTGGGCTGGCGTAGCTCAGTCGGTAGAGCATCTGATTTGTAATCAGAGGGTCGGGGGTTCAAATCCCTTCGCCAGCTCTGGCTGACACGCCGAAATTGGCAGGGAAAAGGGCTGCGGGGCGGCAAGCAAAATTTCGACTTTCTTGAATTCTTTCGAAAACCATAGCGAACCCGGAATTAAGGAAACGTTCCCCCGTAAACACTCGAACACCTGCGTGCGGTGAAGACCGGAATTGCGGGTGGCAAGCGACTCCATAGATCCCATAGTGAAAATGTCTGGACAGGTGGCCGAGTGGCTAAAGGCAGCAGACTGTAAATCTGCCGCTCCTTGCGGGCTACGGAGGTTCGAATCCTCCCCTGTCCACCAGGATCGATTCATGGCGCCTGATGAAGATGCGATCCCGGGAGTGAATTGCGGCGAAACCGCGTGGGCCGATGTAGCTCAGTCGGTAGAGCACGTCCTTGGTAAGGACGGGGTCGCCGGTTCAAGTCCGGCCATCGGCTCTTAAGGATTTCCGTGACTGGGTGGCGAGGAAGCGATCCGATCAAGTTTCCGAAATCAGAGCAAAGGCGGGCGTAACTCAGTGGTAGAGTCACGGCCTTCCAAGCCGTTGGTCGCCGGTTCGAGTCCGGTCGCCCGCTCCAGCGCCGTGTTTGGTGACCGATCCGTCAGCGATTGGATGTCACGGGTGGTGCAACCCTGTAGGTTCTTTTCAATCGAATTTCTTCCTCAGAAATTGGCGAACCGGTGAGGTGAGGATTTTTTCCATTTTGACCTTTCGTCCGCGCAGGGTTTGCGCCTTGCCGGGCGCGGGGTGATTTCTGGCGGGAATGGCCGCCCGGAAGATTTTCCGGCTTGAGTGGAGTGAGTGATGGCAAAGGAGAGATTTGACCGATCGAAGCCGCACATGAACATCGGGACGATCGGGCACATTGATCACGGGAAGACGACGCTGACCAGCGCGATCACCAAGGCGCTGGCGGAACAGAACCAGAAGGTGGCCTTTCGGGCGTTCGACTCGATCGACAACGCGCCGGAGGAGAAGGCGCGGGGGATCACGATCGCGATCGCGCACGTGGAGTACGAGACGGCGAACCGGCACTATGCGCACGTGGATTGTCCGGGGCACGCCGACTACATCAAGAACATGATCACCGGGGCGGCGCAGATGGACGGGGCGATTCTGGTGGTGGCGGCCACCGACGGGCCGATGCCGCAGACGCGGGAGCACGTATTGCTGGCGCGACAGGTGAACGTGCCCTCGATTGTGGTTTACATCAACAAGGTGGACGCGGTGGATGACCCGGAGCTACATGACCTGGTGGAGCTGGAAGTGCGGGAGCTGCTCAAGCAGTACCAGTTTCCGGGAGACGACATTCCGATCATCCGGGGCTCAGCGCTGAAGGCGATGGAGGGAGAGGCGGAGGCCTTGCAGTCGGTTCTGGAGTTGATGGAGGCGGTGGACCGCTACATACCGCTGCCGCAGCGGGAGATGGACAAGCCGTTTCTGATGCCGGTGGAGGACATCTTCACGATTTCCGGGCGGGGCACGGTGGTGACGGGCCGGGTGGAGCGGGGCACGGTGAACGTGCAGGAGGAGATTGAGATTGTGGGTCTGCGGGAGGAGCCGTTCAAGCGGGTGGTGACGGGGGTGGAGATGTTCCGCAAGATGCTGGACGAAGGGATCGCCGGCGACAACATCGGCGTGCTGCTGCGGGGGACCGAAAAAGACGACGTGGAGCGGGGGATGGTGCTATCGCGGCCCGGGTCGATCACGCCGCACACCAGGTTCAGGGCCGAAACCTACATACTGACCAAGGACGAAGGCGGGCGGCATACCCCGTTTTTCAACGGCTATCGGCCGCAGTTCTACTTCCGCACGACGGACGTGACCGGGGTGGCGGAACTGCCCGAGGGGACGGAGATGGTGATGCCCGGCGATAACGTGAACCTGGGCATCGAGTTGATTACCCCCATCGCCATAGAAAAAGGTCTGCGGTTCGCCATCCGCGAGGGCGGCCATACCGTCGGCGCCGGCACCGTCACCGATATTGTCACCTAGCAGGTCGTGAAGGAAATGCTGGGGTCGTCTCGGTTGAGGGACGCGGAACGACAGCTAAAACCATAGGATCGAGAGCTTAGCAAAGTATATGCGCGAAATCATTACCTTGCAGTGCACCGAATGTAAGGAGCGAAACTACACCAGCACGAGAAACAAGAAGAAGCAACAGGACCGTCTGGAAATCAAGAAATTCTGTCCCCGTTGCCGCCACCATAGCGTCCACAAGGAGGTGAAATAGCTTCCAGCGGAGACCGGTGCCGGGGGGAAGCTGTTTGCTTCTGGAGTCCGAGGCGCAAAGAGGGGACGGTGAACACCGAAAGGGGAGTAAGTTCAACGGTAGACTGCCGGTCTCCAAAACCGGACGTGGGGGTTCGAATCCCTCCTCCCCTGCCAGAGTGATTGAGGAAAAAGAAGGAGATGGCGGAAGGAATCCAGATTGGAAAGACCCTGCCCTTGTGGCTGCGGGATGTGGTAGACGGGCCCCAACGAGCCCGAGAATACCTGGGGGAAATCCGCGCTGAGATGCGGCGCGTGACTTGGCCCGCCCGCCAGGAAGTTTACGGCACCACGGTCGTGGTCATCGTTACCGTTTTCGTCTTCGGCCTCTATTTCTTTGTAGTGGATTATGGGTTGCATCAGGCCATGGAGGAGATACTGGAAAGACTTCGAGGGCTTCTTTAACCGTGGCGTCGGGTGCCGCGCGGGCTCTCCGGGGCGGGGAAGAGGGTCAGGGCGGTCGTAATGAACTGCCGACAGGAATCATGACGAAACAGTGGTACATCATTCACGCTTACTCAGGCTATGAAAAAAAAGTAGCTGAGACGCTCAAGAGCCGAGTGGAAGCCGCCGGGATGGGGGATCAGTTCGGTGAGATCATGATTCCCACCGAGGACGTTTTGGAGATTCGGGGCGGTAAGAAGGTCGTCACCTCCAAGTTGTTTTATCCGGGCTACATTCTCCTGGAGATGGTAATGGATGACCAGGCTTGGCACTTGGTCCGGTCCACGCCGCGAGTCACGGGTTTTGTGGGCTCCGGGAACCGCCCCACGCCCCTTAGCGAGGATGAGGTCGGCCGGATCATTCACAAAGTGGAAGTGGCGGCCGAGCACCCGAAGCCCAGATTGACGTATGAGAAGAATGAAACGGTAAAGGTGACCGACGGTCCTTTCAAGGACTTCAGCGGGGTCGTGGAAGAGGTCAATCCGGAAAGGAATACTTTGCGCGTTCTGGTTACCATCTTCGGTCGCTCGACGCCGGTGGAGTTGGATTTCTATCAAGTGGAAAAGGCGATTTGACGCCATTTATGGCTTGAACGAGGCTCCTTCTGCGACCATTCCGGTCGGGAGGGGAACCCGGTTCTGAATGCAAGGCAACCAGAAGGGG